>JAEZYO010000633.1 GCA_023419055.1 Pseudomonadota bacterium
GGGTGGCCTGGCGGTCGCCCTCGGTGTCGCGGCCTGTGCCGCGTGCTGCACGGTTCCGCTATTGGCGGCGTTGGGGCTCAGTGCGGCCACCGTCGGCGCCATCGGTTCGGGGGCGGAACTGCTGGCAGGGGTCCTCGCGGTGGGCGGCAGCGTCGCGTTGGCGGTGGCGTGGAGCAGATCCCGTGCGTCGCGCTCTGCTGGTGCAGGGTGCGGCTGCGGCCCGGTCGCAACCAAGGCCACGAGTCCAGGTAGCGCTTCCGAGGACGAAGTGCCGCTGGCTTGCTTGATGGACGGCAAGGACATGCAAGCGCGCCTGGATGAATACCGAGCGGTGTTCGCTCGAGGTGTGGTGGAGGCTTCACGGTTTCGAGGCGGGTTCGCTTGGAAGTTCCGACCTGAACCTGGCCTCTTGGCGGAGCTGCGGGATCTCGCGGAAAAGGAACACGCTTGCTGCCCGTTCTTCGATTTCGACGTGAGGGAGGAACGGGATCGACTGGTTTACGAAGTGAAAGGCGAGGAACCGCGCACGAGCGCGTTGCTCGACGAATATTATCAGTTTCACGAAACGCTCGAGAATGGACGTGGTCCTGACTTGAAAGCCGTCAAAGGGGTCATGGACAGTGCCGGTCTGCGCTTCGTCGCCGACGACACGAACCCCAAACGCTGTTGTTGAGACGGCTGGGTCGGGAGCGCTTCCTCCACGGAAGGAAAGAGGAACATGGACCCGCAGTTGCCGAAGCCCGCCGAGGTGGGCGCTTTCTACGACCAGTACACCCGTCTCTTCGAGATCCTCTGGGGGGACAGTTTGCACTTCGGCTATTGGCCGAGTGGCTCGCCGCTCGATTCGATAGAAGCGGGCCAAGAGCGTCTGACCCAACTCATGATCGAAAAGGCCGGCGTCGAGAGAACGCACGACATTCTCGACGTCGGCTGCGGCACGGGTCGCGCCTCGCTCAGCCTGGCGATCACGACGGGGTGCCGCGTCACCGGCGTCAACGTCAGCGCTCAACAGGTGGCGTCGGCCAACGCCCGCGCGAGGGGGCACGACGCCGGTGCTCGAGTCGAGTTTCAGATTGCCGACGCGATGGCGATGCCGTTCCCCGACGCGCAGTTCGACGGTGCTTGGGCGTTCGAATCTCTCCTGCACATGCCGAGCCTTCCGGGTGCGCTCCGCGAGGTGGCACGAGTGCTCAAACCCGGAGCGCGGTTCGTGATTTCGGACGTCGTCTCACTAAAGCCGTTGCCGGCGGAGGACGAGGCTTACTACCGTCAAGTCTTCCCGGTCGCCCCGCTCGTCTCGAAAACCAGCTATGCAGACTACCTACGCGGTGCTGGGTTCGAAGTAGACGAGGTCTTGGACATCACGGATAGCGTCGAGCGCACTCTCACCTTGACGCTCCAGAACATCGATTCGAATCGAAGCGTGATCCAGGGCGCCTACGGCGAGGGGTTCGACGCCATCGTGCAGAGCTCCTGGGGTAAGGGAATCGATATCCATCTTCGGTCATTGGGCTATTGCGTCTTCGTGGCTCACACCCCCGCCCGTTGAAATAGAGGCAGCGCTCGTTGTGGACAGCCGGGCCAAGGTCGAGGCGATCGGGCGGGGGGCTCTCGCTTCGTCCTCGAGCCAAGGGATGCTGCCTGCGGAGCCTCGAAGGCCAGATACGTCGGCGATGGCGTCACACGCGCGCGCTGGCTGCCTAGAACAAATGAAGCCTCACACACGGAACAGGTGCTCCGAACCAGGCGGGGCTGCGCGGGTGTCATGCATTCAATCAATACGATTCACGCGGACGGTCGAGTCGTCTTCAGCTTCGAGCATCCGCAGACGTGTGTGCCATTTGGGGTTGCCATCAATTGTCCGATCGCGGCTAGCCTCCACGAACGACAAGCCGCTCTGCGTTCGGAACATCGCGCCTGGGCTCGACGCTTCGACCTTTTTGGTGACTCTGAGCGTTACGAGAGGTACTGCGCTACGCGCTTCGACGAGTTGATTGGTTATCAATACCACGGCTGGTCGCTCGAGCTCGCGGTCGTGGCGAGTCACCTGATGACGTGGTTCTTCGTCTTCGATGACAACATGGACATCGATCACGCGCTCGAGCCGGCGGCGAAGCGCTACACGCTGGCCCTGGCGAAGCGACACGTCGACCTTCTCGAGGGCGGGACCGTCCAGAGTGGAGATCCCAGCGTGGTCCTGGCATTCGCCGACTTTCTCGCGCAGGTCCGCGCGCTCGCGGGGGCCCGCCATTCGCGGTGGTACCAGCGCATGACCCATCATCTGAAGGAGTATGTCTACGGCACGATCTGGGAGTGTACCGCGGGGCCGACCACGGCGGAGCGCGCGAACACGGCGACCTACATGCAGGTGCGTCACATGGCCGTCGGCGTGGCGCCCTGCCATGATCTCATGGCGCTTGCGGCAGACGTCGATGCTCGTGCGGTCGACGGAAGCTTCTTCGTACAACGACTCGAGCGTCTCGCGATAAACTACAGCATCTGGATCAATGACTTGGCCGGGTTGAGCAGAGACCTGAAGAGCGGCCTCGCCAACGTGATCTTTACGCTGCAGAAGGACCACTCCCTCAGCCTCGAGGAGGGCGCGGGGTTCGTGGCGAGGATGTGCGACGGCGAGCTCGCGGCGTACTTTCAGTTGGAGGCGCAGCTGCCCGTGCTCCTCGAGTCTTGGTCGAGTACTTCCCGGGACGTGCTCGCATACGCCGACGTTCTGAGACGTTGGATGCGTGGCCTCCTCGACTGGTCGGCCCGGAGCGCTCGGTACCAGCGCCTGGAGATCGACATGTCGCTCCAATCCGCAGACACGATCCAGAACGCAGCCAGCAAGTACGCGTCATCGATAGCAGGGTAGCGGCGAGCGGGCTCGAGCGTCTTGCCCCGACATGCAAGCTTCGTTCTATCAGGGTGCGGCGCGGCCGCGCAGAAGCCGATTTTCCGGGAGTCGTACCATGAAGCCGAATTTGCCGCCGTCTCTTCCTCTGAACCCGGAGGCCGTCGTGTCGAACTCCCTTTCCAGCCCCTCCACCGCTTTCACCGACTTCGCAGCCGCCGTACGGCGCAGAACCGAGAGCTGCCTCGAACGAATTTTCGCGGAGCGACTC
>JAEZYO010000635.1 GCA_023419055.1 Pseudomonadota bacterium
CTGCGAGCCAGGGAGGAACGCCTTGACGCCGCCGCGGATCGTGACCGAGAGGCCACCCTTCACGCGCTGGCTGATGGTGCCTTCGATGATCTCGTCGCGCTCGCACGCGCTCGAGATCTCGTCCCACACCTTCATCTTGTCGGCCTTCTCCTTGGAGAGGGAGATGAGGCCGTCGTCGCTCTCGCGACTTTCGACGAACACGTCGACCTTGTCGCCTGCCTTGACCGTCATCGCGCCCTGCGCGTCGACGAACTCGTGGCGAGCGATCACGCCTTCACTTTTGCCGCCGATATCGACCACGACGGAGTCGCGGTGAACTTGCACGACGATGCCGGTGACGATCTGACCCTCGCCGCCCATGGCGAGGCCTTGCGAGGCAGTCTCGCTCTGTTCGAACAATGCGGCGAAATCGGACATCGAAGTGGTTGGGGTTGAGGTTTGCGGATTAGCCATGGATTGAATCGATATTCTCCCGGGTTCGGGTGGGTTGAGGAAAGCCGACGGCCCGCTCAGGTTTCGCGGGCAACTCCCGTTCCCGGACCGTAGGACGCGGTCAGGTAGCGCACTGACACTTTCGCGTCAAACGCTTCTTGGCTTTTTTTCCCGCCGATGCCGCGTCTTTTCGCGTCAAACACGGAAGAAATCCGCTGCAAGTCAGCGGCCAAGGGCGGTCGTGCGTCGGTCTTTAAGCCGGTATGCGACGCGATCTGCCACGATCTCCAGGCTTTCGTGGTCCCAGCGCGTGCCCACACGAACGACCCGGCCATTCCGGGAGAAACGCGGTTTACCCACGGCTCCTTCGAGGCGGGCCGCCTCGCCGTCTCCCAGGAAATCGTGCAGGGCCCCGTCGACCCTGCTCTCGAGGTCAGCCGGGGGGGCATCGACGTAGGTGAGTGTCCATTCGACCTCGAGCGGGCTCGACCAATCGGCTCGCGCCTCGATCCGCTCGAGCTCGCCGAATTGCCGGCTGGCGGCGCCGAGCCAGCTCGCCTTTCGCGGATCCCCGACGAACGAAAGCGCGCCCCGGAGCGGGATCCCGAACCGGGCGTGAGCGTCGCTCGCGGGCAGCGCTCGCTCGACGTTCCGCGCGCTCGAGCCCAGCACGATCGCGCCATCGCTCGCCTGGGCGAGCGCGGCCCCTTCCGGCGAGACCAGCGCGCCGCCCTGCTCCTTCCACGGGACCCCCTCCTCGGCGAGCACCGCCGCGAAGACCGCTTCGAGGTTCGCCGGGTAGTTCCCCGCGACAATCACCGACCAGTCCCTCGGTTCGGGACCGAAGTTCACGAGCAGCTCGCGCGTGTCCCGGCCGAGCAGGAGCTTCGACTGTTCCCCGATCCGGTGAACTCTCGGCTTCAGATCCTTGCCGGGCGGAAGCGCGCTCTCGTTGAGGAGCGGTAACGCGACTCGACGCACTGGCGCAAAAAGAACCACCTTCTCGAGGTCGAGGCGCAGCACGGCGCTCGCATCCGGCGTGAGGTGCCGCGCCGCGACGCGCTCGGCTCCGACGAAGCTCCGGTGGAGAAGGAGTGCAACCACGACGCCTAGCGCGATGGTCGCGGCGAACACCCCGGCCACGACGCGAAAACGGACGGCGCGGGGGCGATCGGAGGCTTCGACGTCGGACATGGCGGGGCGAACCCTACCACTTCGCACCCGACACGAGCAGGGCTCGAGGCACCAGGCCGCGCAGCACGAGAAAGTCGCCAGCCGTCTCGATCTCGACCTGTCGCGAAAGCTCCGCGAGCGCGGGTCGGGATGCGGTCACGAGCTCGAGGAGACCCTCCACCGCCGCCGCGAGCTTCTCGGCCGTCTGTGGCGAATCGACCTGGATCGCGAGATTCACGCGCAGCCCCTCGAGCTCGAGATCCGCGCTCCCCTCGAGCTTGGTCGCGCTACGAAGCCAGCCGGCGAGCGTCGGCGAGCGATCCGAGAGCGCCTGGGCCAGGGGGAGCATGCGGGCGGCGATCGAGATCACGCCCTTGCTCGGGGGTGAGAGCGCGCCCGGGTTCTCGCCCTGCTCCACCGCGCGCTCGGTGCTGTCGATCTCGGCGACCGACGCGAGCACCACGAGGCGCGTGCCCGCCGCGTACGCCAGAGCCGGCTCGCCGCGCGAAGGCGCGCGCAGGCGCTCCCAACGCCGGACGTCGCCACCGAGGTCGATCGAGCGCTCCCAGGGCGGCTCCGCCTTCGCCTTCGACGGGTCGAAATCCTCGAAGCGCCCCTCCAGGATGATCACGTGATCGAGCTCGGTCGCGACCCGCGGGCGGACTCCGACGAGCAACACGTCCGCGTGCTCGAACAACGGCCCGAGGAGCGAATCACTCCCCTCGAGCCCCGACGACGCCTGCGCCGAGCGGCGAAGGTCGGCCACGACGCTCGGACCGAGGGCGCTCCGCACGCGCGCGAGATCGATGCGCACCACGAGATCCAGATCGGGCGGCAGCGCGCCTTTCGCCTCGACGAGCGGGGGCTGGGGCGGAGGAGGCGGCAGGCTCCGGCTCGCGCAGCTCAGCGAAAGCGCCGCGCCGAGCGCGGGCGCGAGGAT
>JAEZYO010000199.1 GCA_023419055.1 Pseudomonadota bacterium
CATGAGCCAAAAGAAGGTACTGGTGATCGGAATGGGCCGCTTCGGGAGCGCCCTCGCCGAGGAGCTCTGGGACACGAACTGTGAGCTCCTCGTGGTCGACAAGAGCCCGGAGGCCGTGGACGCTCACAAGTCGCGCGCCAGCGCGGCGTTCGTGGCCGACGCCAGCGAGCCCGGTGTGCTCGAGAACATCGGCGCGCGCGACGTGGACGTGGCGGTGGTGACGTCGGGTGAGGACTTCGAGGCGACGGTGCTCTGCGTCTCGCAGCTGGCGCAGATGGGCGTCAAGACGATCTTCGCCCGCGCCGCCAACGACAGGCAGGCTCACGTGCTGCAAGCGGTCGGCGCCACGCGCGCGGTGCAGGTGGAGAACGAGATGGGTCGCCGACTGGCCGTGCAGGTGCTGAACCCGGTCGCGGCTCACCTCGTCGATTTCGCCATGCACTTCCGCGTGGTGCCCTGGTCGCCGAAGCCCCCGTACGTCGGAAAGTCGCTCGGGAGCGCGCAACTTCGCAAGTTCGATCTCAACGTGATCGGCTACCTCAGGAGCGACCCGGGGCAGCCGAACGCCAAGCCGCGCATGCAGCTACCGACGGCCGATTACGTGATCAACGAGCGGGACACGCTGCTCCTCGTGAGCGAGGAAGAGGCGCTCGAGCGCTTCTTCGCGTCTCTCGAGACCTGAAGGCCGCCTACTCGAAGCGGCGGCCCTCGATCTCGTCGATGCGCGCGAGCGCCGCGGCGAGCGCGTCCTTGATGCGCTCGAGCGACTGCTGATCGCCCTCCCATTTGCCGCGCGCGTTGCCGAGCGTGCCCTCGGCGCGACCGAGCGCCTGGCGCGTGTTCTCGAGATCGCCGCTCTTCGCCGCGAGCTCGGACTCGAGCTCGGAGATGCGTGCCTGGGCGCCGGCGAGCGCCTGCCTGACGTTGTCGATTTCGGCGCTCTTGCCGCTCGACTCGGCCTCGAGCGCGGCGACGCGGCCGTCTCGCGCCTGCACGTCCTGGTGCGCGCTCTCGAGCGCGTCACGCAGGTTGCCGACGTCGTTGCGCGTCGCGCTGAGGTCGTTCTGCAGCTGGTTGATCCTGCCGTCGCGCTCCGCGATCGCCTGGCGCTCGCGCTGCTCGATCTCGGCGATGCGCCCGGACAGGCGTGACTCGACCTCGGCTACGGCGCTCGAGAGCGCGCTGTCTGCCTCGGCCTTGGCTCGCGCCGCGGCGCTTTCGGCCTCGTTTCGCGCCTGCTCGAGGGCCTGCGCCGAACGGGAGCGTTCGGCCTCGAGCGCCTGCTCGGCCTCGCTCTTGGCCTGCTCGAGCGCCTTCGCGCCTTCGGCGCGGGCGGCGGCGACGGCGCGTTCGCCCTCGGCGCGTGCTTCGCCCAGGCGGCGCTCGGTCTCCTGCGCGGCCTCGGCGATCGCTTGCTCGTGACCGGCGCGGAGCTTGGCGGCGGTGTCCTCGTGCGCTCGCTCGAGGTTCGAGACGTGCTCCTGGTGCTGCCGCGCGAGCTCGGCTTCGCGGGCGGCGATGGCTTCGGCGCTCGCGCGCGCCTGCTCCGCCTTGAGGTTCTGGATGGCCTCGTTGAGCTTGAGCTCCTCTTCCGCTCGCGCTTCGGCGACGGCTTGCTCGGCGAGCTTCTTGCCCTGCTCCTCGGTCGCCGCGACGGCCGCTTCCAGCTCTTGCTCGGCGCTCCGGCGAGCCTCTTCGAGGTCCGCCTTGAGCGCGGCCTCGCGCGCGTCGCGATCGGCAATCTCGGACTCGAAGCGCGCGCGCTCCGAGTCGAGCTCCGCCGTCTTCGCGTCGAGATCGGTCTTGAGCTTGTCGCCCTTGCGCTTGAAGTCTTCGGCGCGCTTGTTCGCTTGGTCCTTGTCGCTCTTGGCCGCTTCGGTCGCGCGGTTCAGGTCGACGATCTGGCGCTCGAGCTCGATGCCGCGATCGGTGAGATCCGCCTTCTGGCGCTCGAGCACCAGAGCCCCGTCCCGCAGGTTCAGGAGCTCCTTGTCCTTGTGCGTGAGCTGGTCGCGGATATCGAGGATCTCTTTGTCCTTCTTGTTCAGCTGCTCGCGCAGATCGAGGAACTCGCGCGCGGAGCCGCCCGCCGTCTTGCCGGAGGCGAGCCGCGCCTTGGTCTCGTCGAGCTCGCGCTGCAGGCGATGCACCTCGGCGTCGCGCGAGCCACCTCGCCGCACGGCGTCTTCGTGCTCGGCCACGCGGTTCTTGGTGGCGCGAAGCTCGTCCTCGAGCTCGCGGCTGCGCGTCTTGTGACGCGCGGCCTCCTCGCGGAGCCGGCTCACGTCGGGCGCCGCGGGCACCGACGCGCGCGGGATGGGCGACGCGCGCGGGATGCGCGAGGGCGGGCGGGGGGGGCGAGAGAGCGCGGGAGGCGCGGAGGACGGGACCGGGGTCTCCGAACGGAGCGACGACGGGACCTCCGAGGGAACCGGCGAAGAGGGCGCGATCGGCGGAGAGGAGGGCGGGAGCGGCGGCTGAGAGGTCGCGCGCGCGAGCGCCTCGTCGAACTCCTCGTCGACGATCAGCGGCGCTTCACTCGGCGCGACGGGCGGGCGCGGGGCCTCGCCGAGCGCGGCGAGCTCGTCGTCGAGCCCGAGATCGAGCTCGGCGTCGGCGATCTCCGGCTCCGCGATCACCGGAGGCGCACTCGCGCCGGCAGCTTCGTTCTCCGGAGGGGCCGCGAAGGTGGCAGGCTCTGGTGCTTGCGCCGGCGCTTCGGCGGCGGCCATCACCTCCTCCACGGCTTCGCTCGGGGGGATCTCGTCGATCTCGAGGTCCTCCTCGATCACGACCTCGTCCTCGATCACCAGATCGCCGATCGACTCGGCGGGCGCCTCTTCGACGGCCGCGGCGGGCGGAGCGGCCGGCAGCGCGGGCACGAACGCCCGGGATCGCTCGAGGATCCCCGCGAAGGAAATGGGCTTGTGGACGTAGTCTTCGGCGCGGGTGCGCAGTCGCCGGTGCTGCTCGAAGGTCTCCTCGCTCGAGTCACTGCTCATGATGACGAGCGGCACGTCCTTGAGCGCGGCGTCGCGCTTCAGCTTGTTGCACACCGAGAAGCCGTTCATGCGCGGCAGCTCGATGGCGAGCAGGATCAGGTCGGGCTTGTCTTTTCCTGCCGCTTGCAGGCCGACGTTGGCGTCGTCGACGACCGTGACGGTCGAGCCCAGGCTCGAGAAACCGTTCTTGAGCTCTTCGGCGAAGGCGGCGTCGCTCTCGAAGATCAGAACCTTGATGGGCATTGGGGCTTCGCTTGGAGGGTCCGTGGTCGCGCGGCAGATTGCCGGGCGCGAGATCAGCGAGCCTATCGGGCGGCCCCGTAGCGGTCAAATCCGCTATTTCTTAGGGCTCCGAGCGGCTTTCTCGGCGTGGCCCGACTGTCCGGAGCGCGCGGCCAGCACTTCGATAACCTTCCGGAGCTCGACGCCACGGAGCCGGAGGCCGACGAGCACGTGATAGAGCACGTCGGCGGCTTCGCTCGCCACACGCTCTTCACTCTCTCCGGCGATGGCCTGCGCGAGCTCGGCGCTCTCCTCGAGGATCTTCGAGTTTACCTTGGCGGCTCCGCCGTCGAGCAGGTGCCGCGTGTAGCTCTTGTCGCCGGTCGAGGCTTGCCGCCGTTCGATCACGCGCTCGAGCTCGACGAGGTGCGGCGCGACGGGCTCTGCTTCCGGCGCATCCCCGGCTCCTTCGCGCACCGCTTGAAAGAAGCAGTTGTTCTTGCCGGTGTGGCAGCTCGGGCCTTCGGGATCGACGAGGAGCAGCAGGGTGTCGCCGTCGCAGTCGGAGACCACCTCCGACACGTGCAGCCGATGTCCGCTGGTCTCGCCCTTGACCCAGAGCTTGCCGCGCGAGCGGCTGAAGAAGGTGGCAAACCCAGTGCGCAGGGTTTCGGCGACGGCCTCGGCGTTCATCCAGGCGACCATCCGGATCTCTCCGGTCAGGCGGTCCTGGGCGACCGCGGTCACGAGCCCCGCGGCGTCGTACTTGATGGTCTCGGGCTGCATGGGAGCCGTGCCTACCACGGTACCGATGTAGGTGACGCCGGCTTGCGCCGTTTCCGAGGTCTCGAGATCGATCGGACCCCCGTGGTCCCGGCCCCCCACGAAAGGGCGTTCGGCCGGGGGGCTCGCCCACGATGAGACGGCGCGCCGGGGCTGATTTGGGCCATTTCCTTACTGGCCTGATTCCTGCTCTCCTGGGGAAACGCCGCCGGGGTCCGCCGCGGTCGTCGAAGGAGTTCGAGATGGTGTCCAAGCTTGGCCGAGTACTGCGAACTGCGCTGCCGCTGCTCTCTCTGAGCGGGGCGGTGTCCTGCGGTGGTTCCGAGAGCCAGGAGCCGTCGCCCAACGCGACGACCAAGATCGTTTATGCCGTGCGTCAGCACACCGAGCTCGACGGGGCTGGTCAGGTGACGAACATCGACGTCGCGGGCGGCATGGGCCAGGTGATGGACTACGGGCGCTACGTGCCCGGAGGCCGGCTCGAGATCCTGGATCTGACGACCGGGGACGTCGAGAACATCATCGCGGACTACCCGCAGGCGGACGTCTCGAGCATCGACGTGAGCTTCGACGGCACCAAGGTGCTCTTTACGATGAAGCGCGACGCCGCGGACACCTACCACGTGTACTGGGCGTCGCTCGCGAAGGGCGAGGACGGCAAATACGAGATCCATCAGCTGACCTTCGGCGCCTTCGACGACCAGAACGCCATCTACGCCCCCGGCGGCCGCATCGTGTTCACGACCAATCAGTCGTACACGCAGATGGGCACGCGGGCCGACGAGTACAACCACTCGCGCGTCGTCACGCAGCTCGCGACCATGACGGAGACAGGCGGCGACGCGGATCGCAAGCTCTGCTCCCAGAACCTCTCGCACACGGTGACGACGTTCCCGCTCAGCGACGGCCGCGTCGGCTATTCGCGCTGGGAGCACCTCGAGAACGTCAACGACGTGAAGCTCTTCGCCATGAACCCCGACTGCACGCAGATGGTCGCGCTCTCGGGGCAGCACGGCAAGCCGGGCAACTCCGTGGTCCAGGTCACGGAGAGCACCACCAAGAACGTCTTTTACGGCATCGTCACGAACCGCGAAAACACGATCCAGGCGGGCGCGCTCGTGAAGCTCGACGCGCGCTCGGACGTGCTCGAACACGCCTTCGACGAGGAGAAGAGCGAGGCCGACGCGTACGAGGTGCTGACCCCGAGCGTGCCGCGCGGTGACGAGGCGTCGCCGGTCGGGCGCTACCGCTCGCCCTCCACGTTGCCCGACGGCCGCGTGCTCGTGTCCTGGGCCGAAGGCACGGTGAACGAGCTCAACGAATTCTCGCTCACGCCGCCCGACTACGGCATCTACATCTACGACGTGGAGACGCGCTCGAACCAGCTCGTCAAGAACTACGAGACCTCGTGGGAGCTCTACGCCAAGCCCGTGGTCGTGCGCGACGAGCCGGAACCCATCCCGTCGCGTCAGGACGAGACCGACTCGGCGACGCCGATGCGCCTCGGCTCGATCGACGTCACGCAGACGTCGCTCTACGCGAAGCACGGCAACACCGTGAGCGGCGCGCAGTTCGACGAGGGCACGCCGCTCGACGACGCGCTGAAGCAGGCGGTCAAGGTGCGCATCATCGAGGGCTTCTCGAGCGAAGCCGCGCCGGGCGCCACCATGTTCGGCCTGACGATGGCCGAAGGCGCCGCGATCCTGGGCGAGGCGGAGGTGAACTCCGACGGCTCCTGGCTCGCCGAGATCCCGCCGTACATCCCGGTGCACCTCCAGCCGGTCGACGAGTTCGAGCTCGCGATCCGCAACCAGACCACTTGGATCCAGGGCATGCCGGGCGAAGCGCGCGTGTGCGGCGGCTGTCACGAAGATCGTAACGCGCCGGCCTTGCCCGCGGATCAGCAGCTCACGGTCGCTTCCGGCAAGGGGCCCGAGAACTTCAACGTCGCGATCGCCGATCGCATCGAGTACCCCTGGGCCTACGCGAACACCGCCGGCAACCCCAACGAGATCCAGGGGCTCTTCAACGCCAAGTGCGTGAGCTGCCACAACGAGTCCACGACCGAGACGTACACCGTCACGATGTCGAACGAGGCGACCGGCGAGAGCACCGTTTACGAGATCCCGCGCCTCGACCTCACCGATCGTGAAGTCACCGTCTACTACGACCGCGAGGTCAAGCCGTGGCCGGCGTCTTACGTCTCGATCTTCTACCCGGCGGCGCTCGAAATGGAGATGGACGACGCGACCGTCACCGGCACCGTGCCGCCGAAGTGGGGTATCCCGAGCGACGCGCGTAACAGCAAGCTGATCGAGAAGCTCAACATCACGTCGAGCCGCGACGAGACCGTCTACGCCTGGCCGCTCGGGGAAGCCTTCAGCGACGCCGGTATCCAGGCCGCGGGCGGCGTGCGCACCGATCACGCAGCCGAAGCCGGGCTGACGCGCGAGGAGGTCACCATGCTGATCCGCGCCATCGACATGGGCGGTCAGTTCTATTCGCGCCAGAACACCGCCTTCGAACCGTACAACAACGACCCGGTCGCGGGCGGCACGCAGTACTGAGGAACAGGAGACGAGCCATGAAGACGATGTTTCGCAGCTTTCTGGTCGGTCTCGCCGCGCTCGGGCTCGCGGGGATCACGAGCTCCTCTCGCGCCGACGACACGCGCACCCTCGGCGGCCGCTCTCAGGTCTACCAGCACCTCGCGACCGAGTCGCTCGAGGACGTGAGCACGCAGGACGCCATCAAGGCGGTGACGACGCCCGGGATCGCGCCGACCCGGATATGGTCGGTGCTCGAGCACGGTGAGAAGGTCGAGTGCCTGAGCTGCATCCCCGGCGTGTCGAAGCTCCTGTTCGACGCGCACCCGAAGACGCGCGAGATCGCCGCCTGGTGGCTCCGCCGTCGCGTGTTCGGCGTGTTCGGGGAAGGGCAGGCGTACTCGCAGGTCGTCGACACGCTGAACGACCAGGATGCGTCGGAAGAGAACCGCGTCTACGCCGCCAACGCGCTCGGCGAGTTTCTCTCCATGGCGGGCGTGAAGCACGTGGCCAAGGCCGTGCGCGAGGATCCGTCCGCCAAGGTGCGCGAGGCGTCGGTGAAGGCGCTGCAGCGCCTGAACACGCAGGGGCCGAACGGAGAGCTCGGGCTCGCGATGTCGGATGCCGCGGAAGAGGTGCGGTACGCGGCCGTGCAGTCGGCGATCCGCGTGAACGTGTTCACCTCCGTCGAGTCGGTGGTCGCTCTCATCGGCGACGAGTCACCGAAGGTGCGGCGGGCCGCGGCGGACGCGCTCGGCACCATGGCCGGCTCGGTGGGCATGAACGACGCGGTAGGCGGGCTCATGGCGCTCACCGTGCCGGGTGTGGAAAGCGACGCGGGTGTGCGTCAACGCGCGGTTTGGGCGCTCGGCCAGATCGCGAGCTCGGACGCGGCGGACGCCGTGAAAGAGGCGCTCTCCGATCCCGATCCCTTCGTGCGCGACGCCGCCAAGATCGCGCTTCTTCGTCTTTGAGCCCCAACGCGGCCGCTCCGCGGCCGGTGAGCTCGATCGTTTCAAAACACGCTCTCGGGGCGTGACTTTGGTAGCATCGTCGTCGTGATGCGGACTCGTCAGAAGACGAAGAGTCGAGCTTTGCCGCGTCGGTCGGCAACCTTTCTCGCGGGCGCTCTCTCGGCCCTGGGCGCGGGTTGCTCGCGCGACGAGGTTCCCGAGCGGACGACCTTCTACCAGCGCGAGATCGCGCCCACGCTCGAACGCTCCTGCACGCGCGGCGCGGCGGGGTCGGGCTGTCACGTCTCGCCCGACGGCAGCAATGCTTTCGGCAACCTCGACGTCACGAGCTACGAGTCGCTCACGCTGCGCCGCGATCTCTTCGCGAGCTACGGGCCTTACGGCATCCCCGGGCTCTTGCTGAAGGTCGTGCCGCCGTACCGCCTGGCCCTCACGTCGTGGAAGACGAACGAGCCGACGCTGATCACGACCGAGATCGCTCACCAGGGCGATCGCTTGGTGGACTTCACGAGCCCCGCCTACAACACGCTCGAGGCGTGGATCGACAACGGGGCCGCCGAGAACAACGCGCCGGCCGCGCCGGTCAAGAAGGACCCCGGAGCCTGCGCGCAGGAGCTCGGGGAAGATCCGCTGTTCGACGCGGCGGTCGACCCGGCGACGGCCGACTGGGACGTCTTCGTCGAGAAGGTGAACCCCGTGCTCGGGAGCACGTGCGCGGGCTCGAACTGCCACGGCTCGCCCACGAACTCGCTCTACCTCACTTGCGGCGACTCCGAAGAGCAGACGCGCTGGAACTACTTCGCCGCGGCCGACTACGTGGCGGCCGATCCCGGCGCCAGCGAGATCTTGAGGCGCACCCTCTCGCCCTCTGCCGGCGGCACCTACCACGAGGGTGGTGAGATCTTCCGCACGACGAACGACGGCGGCTACGTCGCGCTCAGCGAGTGGGCCACGCTGCGGGGCGCGCCCACGAACGTTCCGCCCGACGAGGGCTTCGAGTTTTTCACCGATCGCGTCCAGCCCATGCTCGTGAAGCGCGGCTGCATGATGCTCGGTTGCCACTCGCCGTCCATGTTCCACGACTACCGGCTGCGTGGCGGCAGCGGCGGTCACTTCGGGCTGCCCGCGACGCGCAAGAACTACACGCTCACGCTCGAGCAGCTCGCGCTCGAGTCGCCTGATCCGAACGCCAGCCGGCTCCTCCGCAAGAACCTCGCGCCGGCGCCCGACGGCATCGGCATCAAGCACCGCGGCGGCCCGCTTTTGGCGCGGCCGGACGACAGCCCTGCGTGCGATCTGGAAGCCGCGGCGACCGGGCCGCTCGACGAGCAAGATCCGTATTGCGTGATCGTCGCGTGGTTCGAGCGCGAGCGCGCCGCGCGGCTCGGAGAGACCGATCCGTTCACCGGCATCGCCTTCGTGCGCAGGCCGGCGAGCGCCGGGCCCGATCGGCCGCAAGATTTCGAGGTTTACCAGCCGGGCGCCGACGTGATCCGCGCTGCCGCCTCCTACGACGAGGCCGGCGCGGTGGTGCTCGGCGCCGAGACCAGCCTCTCGACGCTCTGCGGCCTGAACCCGGCGACGAGTGACGCGCGGCGTCCCGCCGTCTCCTGGGATGGGACCAAGGTCGCGTTCGCGGCGCGTGGCTCGGCGAGTGAGCCGTTCAGGATCTACGTCGTGGAAGGCGACGCTTGCGCGCTCGAGAGCGCCATCGACGCCACCCCGGTGGACGAGGCGGGCAACTCCGTGCCCGACAACGGCGAGCTCGTGCACAACTTCGACCCCGCGTTCGCGCCGGACGGTCGCATCGTCTTCGCCTCCACGCGCGGCAACGTGATGAACACGACCGCGTTCTCCTACGAGGGCCCGCAGCGCACTCCGGCCGATCCGTCCAAGCTCAACTCGAACCTCTACGTGCGCGAGCTCGACGGCTCGATCCGCCAGCTTACCTTCTTGCTCAACCAGGAGCTCACGCCGTCGTTCATGCGCGACGGTCGCGTGATCCTGGTCGCCGAGAAGCGCGCGCCGGGCTTCTACCAGCTCGCCGGAAGGCGCATCAACCTCGACGGCGGCGACTATCACCCGCTCTTCGGCCAGCGCAGCAGCGTCGGCTTCAACCAGTACACGGACCTGGTCGAGCTCGCGGACAAGAACTTCGCGGCCATCTTCAGCGACCGCGGCGCGTCACACGGCGCGGGCACGCTCGCGATCGTGAACCGCAGCGTCGGGATCGATCAGCGGAGCGACGTTCCGGAGGACTACCTGGTCGATCCGGAAGCGCTCTCGCGCATCAACCCCGAGTTTTTCCAGCATTCCATCAGCATCCCGGATCCGGCCGCGACGGGCAAAACCGAGACCGCGGGCGCGTACCGGAACCCGTCTCCGCTCCCGAACGGGCACTTGCTCGTGAGCTACGCGCCGAACGTCGTGAACCTGGAGTCGTTCTCCGGCAACTTCGACGTGTACGATTTCGATCCCGTCACCGGCGCGAAGTCGCCGCTCGTCGCGGGCGCCGACGACGAGCTCTGGCCGGTCGCGATCTACAAGCGGACGCCGGGCACCATCTTCGTCTCCAAGCTCGAGGAGCCGAACGGCTCGTCGCGCATCTTCACCGATGAGGAGCGCAAGTCGCGAGCCAAGGTCACCTACCTCGACGTCGGCTTGCTCACGACCCTCCTGTTCCAGAACACGCGCACCGGCCGTGGGGTGCCGCCGAAGACGCCGCCGCTCTTCATCTGGGAGAACCTCCCGCCGGAGCCCGGCGTGACGAGCTACAGCGGGCCGTTCTCGACCAGCGACGAGTTCGGTGAGCTCTACGTGCGGCGCCAGCTGCTCGGCCAGGTGCGGCCGGAGATGGACGGCTCGGCGGCGGTTTACGTGCCGGGAGGCGCGCCGGTGCTCCTGCAGACCAACGTGAAGCTCGCGGGTGACTCGGCGCCGGTCACGCATTTCCAGCGTGAAGAAGTTCAGTTTTACCCGGGCGAGGAGATCCGCCAGAGCTTCCGGCGCGATCTGTTCGACGGCATTTGCGCCGGCTGCCACGGCTCGGTGAGCGGCATCGAGATGGAGGTCGCGGTGAACCCGGACATCCTCACGAGCGCTTCGAGCGTCGAGGCTCGCAACGCGACGCCCTCCGACTTCACGCGGCCGGTTTCGGATCCGTCGGGCCCGGACTTTCCCTAACGCGCCCCGGGTGCCGCGGGCATCGCGGGCATCATCGGTTGAGGCGGCGTGCCGCCGAACGACAGGAGCGCGCGCGACTGGATCATGATGCCCTGCTGTTGGCGAGGCTGTCCGGGCGGACCCGCGGGCGCCGCACCGAGCCCGACCGCGAGCGCGGAGGTGATGTCGCCGCCGAGCGGGAACGAGTTGCCCGCCTTGTACTCGAGGCGGCCCTCGCTCACCGACTGGAACTCGCTCATCTCGTTCGGCACGCCGGGCGGGAGACCCGGGAGCTCGAGCTTGGGGCTCGCCGAGTAGCGCTTGGTGCTGAGGCTCAGCGTGACGACGCCGTCCTTGATCGCCTCGACCTTCGCGAGCCGGTACGTGACCATGTCGAGGCCGAGCACGCCCTCGCGGCTCTTCACCATCCAGTACGCGCCCGTACCGACCGGCTTCGCGGGGACCGGCACCGTCACGAGCGCGACCGCGTCCTTCAGCGACTCGGCCCACGTCGCGAGATCTCCGGGGACGCCCTTCGCGAGCTCGAGTTTGTAGTCGCGCCCCGTAC
>JAEZYO010000228.1 GCA_023419055.1 Pseudomonadota bacterium
CAGCGTGGGGCGATGCTCGCGCGATCAGGGTCGAGCCCCATCTCCTCCGCTGCGACGCGCACGAGTGAGGCCGGGAGGCGGAGGTGGAGGAGCTCGCTCGCGTCGTCTTCGAACCACTCCTCGCTCAGCCCCGCTGGGAAGAGGTCAATCTGGTTGATACTGCGCACGCACCGGGACCCGGTCGGCAGACACGAAACCCGCACCGGGCCGCCGGTATGCACCCTGACGTGGTGGTCCGCGCTCGCTCGGTGACGGTAGTGACCGACCACTGTCTTACGGAGCTCGATGCCGAGCCCTACCCGTGGCGCGAGATTCATCGCCGATGATTCTAGCGCTGGAGGTAGTGGGCGCACGTGGAGTCGATTCGTGCTCTCACAACATCGGATCGTGCGCGACGGAGTAGGGCCGCTGGCGCTAGGTCACCAGCATGAACCAACGAATCACGGTCCTCGGTACGGGAAGGATGGGCTCCGTCCTCGCTCTCACTCTCCTCGCAAAGGGATACGCCGTAACGGTCTGGAACCGGACGGCATCCAAGGCGGAGGCTCTCACCGCGAAGGGCGTTCGCGTGGCGACCTCGGTCGAGGCCGCCGTCGCCGCGGCCGACGTCGTCATCGGCAACGTGAGCGACTACGTCGTGAGTGACACGCTGACGCGGCCCGACACCGTGACGAAGGCCCTGCGGGGCAAGCTCTTCGTCCAGCTCGCGACCGGGACACCGAGGCAGGCGAGGGAGGGTGCGGCGTGGGCACGCGAGCACGGAGTCCGCTACCTCGACGGCGCCATCATGGCGACGCCGGACTTCATCGGGACGCCGGGCTGCACGATCCTCTACTCGGGAGCAAAGGAGCTCTATGACCGCCACGCCGAGATCTTTTCGGCCCTCGGCGGCAACGCGCTCCACGTCGGGAAGGAGGTAGGCCACGCCAACACGCTCGACGCCGCAATCCTGATCGTCCTCTGGGGCTCTCAGCTCGGGGCATGGCAGGGCGCAGCGATTTGCGAGGCCGAGGGCTTTCCGCTCGACGCCTTCGCGGCCGGCCTCGGCGCCACGATGCCCGTGCTCGAGGGCGCGCTGAAGGACGCGATCACGCGTATCGCGACGCGCCGCTTCGTCGCTGACGCGACGACCGCCGCCTCGGTCGACATCTGCCACGCGTGGGCCCGACTGATCGACGACATCAGTAGGGAGCACGGGATCCACCGCGGCCTCACGGGCGTGCTCGACGGCATCTTCCGCCGCGCGCACGACGCTGGCCACGGAGCGGACGACCTCGCGTCGGCTTACCAGAGCATGCGAGGCTAGAGTCTCCTGGATGCAGGGCGCGAGGGCGCGAGGCCCTTGGGCCACACGCTCGGCTCGCGGTCGCTGGCGCTGCCGCGAGCCTCGGCCTCGAGCTCGCTCCTCGCCGCGAACCAGTCCTCTCCGTCCTCCCAGAGTGGACAGCCTCGCTGTTGCCACCTCTCGAACGCGCGCTTGGCGATCTGCTCCTGAGCTATCGTGGTTTCGTCGTGCTCGATCTCGCTTCCCGCGTCGACCATCTTGAGCGCGTTTTTCATGCTTTGCTCCGAGTTGACTCGCCCTCCGAGCGGGATTCTGCCGTGAACACCCGTGAAGGCCAAGCTTGCGTCAGGTGAATGGGGTTCGTGAAACGATTGAACCGTTGCCCCTCGTCTAGGCCATCCACGCGACCGTTGGCGAGGGGAAATTCCGCGCGCCAGCCCTCGCTCTCGCTAGCCGTGGCGCTTGCCGGTGCTTAGGTGACTAGTATGGGCGACAAACACGGAAAGAAGCCTGTCCCGAGCGGCGAGTCGCGCCCCGCATCGCCGCAGAAGCCGCCGCCTGCTCCACGGAACGAGAAAGAGGCGAAGCCCGAGTCACCGGAGGACTACAGCGACCCGATCTGCGTCTGCGAGCCGGAGCCCTACTGGCAGGAGATCGCCGAGCGCCTCAAACGCGATTCCTGATCGGCAGCGGGCTACCGGTTGCTCGAGGGGAGCTTCGCTCCGGGCCGGTTGTCCGAGGCGCGGATGGCCCAGTTCGATCCATTGGCGCTGGCCGAGGTCTCCGAGGATGCAGCGGCGTTCGAGCGAGGGCTGCTCGGTGCCTTGCAGCGTGAAGTCGGCTTCGACGTTGGCTTTTGCGCCACTCTCGGCGCTCGGCCGACGACGCGCGCTCGGCTCTCGGGGATGTGCGCCTCCTGCCGGTGCTCGACCCTGGTGAAAGCTTCTCTCCGGACGCGCCGCGAGCTGTGGTCGTCCTCGCCAGCGCGGCGATGTAGGCGCCACCGGGCCGCCGTGGCGTAGGACTCGCCGTTCGTGAGAATCTTCTCGTGATGCCTGGGCTGCCGCCTCGTCTCGTCCTCGAAGGGGAGATCACGTCGACTCGGTTCGGCGAAAGAGCAAGCAGCCGGATCGCTCCAGGCTGTTCGCGCTGCAGGGAGCTCGCTCGTGGAGTGGCGAGCCTTCGAGAACGCCTGTTCTTTCTCGATCGACCGACAGGGACGGATCCTCGCTCGAGACACCGGGGACCTTCATCGAAAACGAGCGCGGCGCGATCGGGTGTTGGATCCTTCGGGCAAGGTCCTCCTTGAAAAGGACCTCGGCCACTATGACCGCTTCAACCATTACGTTCGCCTCGACGGCGGAGAGGAGCTCTATTTCCTTCGCGGCTCGCCGCCCTCCTCGCATGAGGCGAAGCGCCTCTGCGGAATCGACCTTGGCGGGAGTGTTCGGGAGCGCATGGTCTGGGACCAAGAGAGTGAGCACTCGATGGAGGGCTGCGCCGCGTTTGGGCCCAGGCGGCTCACTCATCCGCGCCTACCGCGTGTACAATCCGAACCCCAGGGCATCGGAGGGCGCGCTCGAGCTTCGTCCGCTCTCGAGCGGGCGAGTCCCGTGGCGCGTGAGTCTCGATGCCGACGCGACGTCCCTGGTCATGAGCGCAGACCATCGGTACCTCGTCTTCGCACTGACCGACGGGCGGTTCGGCCTGGTCGATACGAGCAGCGGCCAGATCTTGCACGACGAGAGACTTGCCGCCGACGGCGTACCCACGGTGGCCGCGGCGCTCGCCGTAGCGGCTCAGAGGCTGTTCGTCGGCACGCTGGATGGTCGGCTCCTTTCGTACGTCCTGGACGAGTCTCAAGTGCCCGAAAGCTCTCGATCGCTCGAGGGACCACGCGCGAGCGAGTCGGCCTGCAAAAAGAAAGCAACTGACCCCGGGGCGTCACCGACCTGGGATCATGGCCGATCCCATTCAGAACAGTTCCTACAACTACACCCCCGACTACTCTCCTATCGACGGTCCTCCTGTCTCGGACAGTGAGGGCGAGGTGCTCGAATGTCGCGGAGAGAGCGATTTTACATTCGAAGAGGAAGAGGGGCCGCGGGGCGACTCTGGTCCCAAGAAGATCCCCGGTAACAACGCCGAGCGCACGAGTGCCCGTACGGAGAAGGGGCCCTACGCCGATTTCGACTTCACCGAGGATGCGGTGTTCGGAGCGGCCGCGCTCGAGAAGTACCGTAACCCTGACTCGGGCTTCGAGCAGGAGATAGGCAGCGTGTCGGTCCAGCTAGGAGGCCAGATGGAGGCGCAGGGCGCCGTCGGGCGCTTCGGGTACACGGGAGACGGGGACAGCTTCGTGGTCGACATGCTCACGGCGAAAATGGCTGGAGGCGCGCACAACGACGACGGTAGCATCGGCTTCAACGCGAGCGCGGGCGCGACCCTGATCGGTGCCGAAGGCACGCTCGATCTCGGCGATCAGGACAGCATCACGTTCGGGCTCGCGGCGTCGGTCGGCGGTGGCCTCAGCGTGGGGCTCAGAGACGGAGACCACGACGGCGCCTTCGAATTTTGCTTCAAGGTCAGCGCCGGCCCTCTGACGATCGGAGCTTGTGGGGAAGACTGATCCTCGGAGCATCCGCCTTACGATCGCGTACAGGGCAAGCTCCGTGCCGGGTACCAGATGCCGCTCGTCGAGCGCCTGTTGGGCATGGTGTTTGCCATTGGCGCTGTCGTCTCGTTTGGCATGGCCGACGAGAACGTGATGCAGTCGGAGACTGCGCGCTGGTGGCTCGCGCGCTTTCTGACGTGTCCCCGGTGGGTGGTCGAAGTTTCGTCATCTTCTCGCGGTTTCCGCTATAGGAGACCGTACTTCCGAGGGATCGAGGGATACGCGGCGCTCCGCGCCGAACTGCAACGGCCCTACGCCAAGGAGTCGCCTGCATGCCCAACAGCGCTCTCACCGCCGTCATCGATGACAAGATCTGGGTTCTGGATCGTCCGGTCTGGTTCAGCGGCGCTCGACTGCGCGCCAGGACCACGCTGGTGCGCCTCGATAACGGCAATCTACTGCTCCACACACCGGCGCCTCCTACCGCTGCGTTGGCGGAGGAGCTACGAGCACTAGGGAAAGTGCAGTGGCTGGTGGTACCCAATCGCTGGCACCACTTGGGGACACCCGCGGCGGCGGCTCATTTTTCCGAGGCGCAGGTGGTGGGGCCGGCATCCGCGCTCGAGCGGAACAAGGCGTTGAAACTCGACGTCGACATCCACGAGGCCCAATTCCGGGAGCAAGTTCCGGAGTTCGAGCTCTTGCCGCTTTCGGGCGTGCCCTTCTGGGACGAGACGGTGCTTTATCATCGACCGACGCAAACCCTGCTCGGCGCGGACATCGTGTGCTGGGCCAACGGGAACGACCATTGGTCCTGGCGTTTTGGCGCGCGTGTTACGGGCTGCTGGGAGCGGGTGCGCATGCCTCCGGACGCGAGAAAGAAGATCGTGGATAGGAGCGCGGTAGCGCGCTCCATCCAGGCCATGCTGGACCGGCCGGCCCAACGTCTCATCGTCGGGCACGGTGACGTGATCGAAGGGGATTGGCGCGATCGCCTCGCAAGTGCCTACCGCCTCGAAGGCGTCGGAGTGTAGGGGAGCACTGCCGCTTTCAACGCGAGCTTTTTCGCCCGAGCGTCAGTCCGGGCGTCAGGGGAATCTTTCGCTTGCCGTGTCGCAGTCGGCAT
This sequence comes from Pseudomonadota bacterium, assembly GCA_023419055.1. Next base: position 5,026 of record JAEZYO010000228.1, read on the forward strand.
GCTTCTTCCGGGACCTATCGACCATGAAGATCCATCCCTACCTGAACTTCCCGGGGACCGCCGAAGAGGCCATGCGCTTTTACGAGAAGTGCCTGGGAGGCAAGCTGTCCGAGGTGCACCGTTTCGGCACGATGCCGGGCGCGGACCAGCTCCCCGAGGCAGCGCGGAACCGAGTGATGCACGTCGGCCTCGACCTTTCCGGCGGTTTCATGATCATGGCGAGCGACACGATGGAAGGTATGGGGCCGCCCTATGTCGCCGGCACCAACATGACCGTCTCCATCCACCCTTCGAGCCGTGAAGAGGCCGATCGGATCTTCGCGGCGCTCGCGCAGGGCGGCCAGGTGACCATGCCGCTCGCCGACCAGTTCTGGGGGGATTACTACGGCGCGCTCACCGATCGCTTCGGCGTTCAATGGATGGTGAACTTCCACTCGGGCGCTTAGAGCCGGGTCTTGAGCGACTGTCAGCCGACGAGATGCTCGAGGAGCGCAGCGGCGGCCAGGTAGGCCGCGTACAGGGCGGGCAAGCCCACGACCGCGAAAAAGATCTGGCGCACGATCTGCTCGGTGCGCTTGCTTTCGAGCGTCTCCTCGAGCGTCTGCCGCTGCTCGCGGACACGTGACGGCGCTCGCGGTCGCGCCGAGCTCACGACGTTGGACGAGGCGCAGTAGGCGCAGGGTACGACGGGTTCGGCGAGCTCGGGCAGCGGTGCACCGCAGACCCGGCAGCCGTAGGGACCGCCCGCTCGATCGGGCGCGACGGCGGCGAACTCCACCGCCGCCTCGCGGACGGCGACACGCCGAGAGGCGACGACGGAAGCGAGGATGGCGAGCGCCACCGAGAGCAAGAGGGGCAGCGCGAGCCCGACGAGCAGGAGCTTGAAATCGAGGGTGCCGCGCTCGATCGAAAGCACGACCACCGCCGCGCTGAACAGCCAGGAAGCGAGCATCGACGCCGCGAGCACGCCCAGGAGCGCCATCGTGAGCGGGGCGGACGGCTGCGCGAGGAGGCGCTCCAGCGCCCGCCGGCTCTTCTCGCGCAGCGCGGCGTTCGCCAACATGTCGCGCAGGCGGTGGCGCAGCGCGTCGCTCATCTTCACTTCGCCCTGGCAATAGCGGCAGCTCGCGTGCGGGGCGTCGACGGGACAGGCGGCGGCTCCGCAGCCGTTGCACTTCAAGATCTGGACCACCACCCGCTCGGCCCGTTCGGGGTCGGACGGCTTCTTGCGTTCGACCAGGGAGCTCGTACCCCGAAGCTGCACGGCCTGGTAATGTCCCGGCGAGTGGCGCGGAGGGATCGGCGCAAGACCTTCGCTCGCACGAAAGGCGTCGAGCGCCGCGACGAAAGTGTCATGCTCCTCTCCTTCCGCGAGTCCTACCCGCTCGCCCGAGCGAGCAACCGCGACGAGCTCCGTCGCGAGCAGTGATTGGCCGGGCTTTAGCCCCGATGCACCTGCGTCGAGCTCGTCCCAGCGCATCGAAGTGCCGGCGCGGTAACCTCCGAGCACGCGAAAGCCTTCGGAATCGAGCACGAGATCGCAAGGCCGCGCCACCCACACGTCGCGGGGGAAGCTCCAGAAAGCGCCGACCAGGAACGCGCCGACCAGCGCGATGAGCGGCCCGAGCACCCAATGCCCGAAGAAGAGAAGCGCCAAGCCCGCGATGCCGGTGGCGAGCGCGGGCATCCAGAACGCCGCCCACAGAAAGAGGGTCATGGCGAAGCCGTCGCCCGTCTGCAGCGGAATGCGGAGCGGAGCTCGGGGTCGGTAGCGGGGCGCCGATTCTTGCGAGGACATCCGCCCTGATGCTAGCTGCGC
>JAEZYO010000248.1 GCA_023419055.1 Pseudomonadota bacterium
CAGCGTGGGCTCGGGCTCGTCCGTGATTTCGTACTCTCGCCCGCTCGGGTGACGCATCACTCCGCCGAGCTCGCGCAGGATCAAGGCGCCTGGCGCGTGATCCCAGGGGGGCAGGCGGTAGTAGAGCGCGAAATCGGTGCGACCCAGCGCAAGCTCGGTGTACTGGTGCGCGGCGCACAGCACCGAAGGGACGCGCTCGACGCTGTTCGCGTTCTGCTCGAGCGCGGCGGCGATCTCCGGCGCAAGGAACCGTGTGTTGAGGGTCCCGCGGAGGGGCTCGGACGCCTGTGGCGGAGCGACGAGCGCGGAGCCGTTGTGAAACGCACCTTTGCCGCGTTCTGCCGTGATCAAGTCCCCCGTGAGCGGCATGAAGATCGCGCCGGCGAGCACGGTCTTTCGTTCTACGAGCGCGACCATGGCGCCGAAGGGGCCCTTGCCGACGGCGTAGTTGCGAGTACCGTCGAGCGGGTCGACGACCCACACCGGTTCGTCTCGCTTCAAGAGCCCGAACAGCCCGGGATCGACGGACGCCGCCTCTTCACCGAGGACGTCCGATCCCGGCACGAGCGCGCGGAGACGCTCCCCCAGGAACTCCTCCGCCTCGCGATCGGCGATCGTCACCACATCCGTGGGATCGCTGGCGGTAGCCTTGCTGTAAATGGCACCTGCTTCGAGCTGGCCGAAGTGCGGAATGAGAATGCGCTCGCCGACTTCGCGAAGGAGGCGGGCGAGATCAGCGGCGAGAGCGCTCTCCTGCGTGCGGGTCATGATGGGATGCACGATAGCGCCCGAGCGGCGAGCTTGCCCGTCTCGAGCGGAAGGTTTCCGTGATACCGTTTTGCGGATAAATCTTCGGAGTCGACATGCAACCTCGTTCCTTGGCTTTGGTCCTCGCGTTCCTCGCTCCCTCCGCGCTGCTCGCCGCCTGTTCGGCCGGGGGTGAAGGGTCTCCCCAGTCCGGCGTGACGGGCGGCTCGAACGGGGGAAGCGGCGGCACGGTCAGCGTGAGCGGGGGCTCGGGCGGGACCGGAACGAGCGCGGGCGGAAGCGGCGGCACCGGCGTGGTCATCACCGACCCAGATGGCGGCCCCGACGAGACGTGCGACAGCGTCCTCGACGTCACGTACCGCGACTTCAACGACATGCATCCCGACTTCGAGATGGACTTCCGAGGTGACGTCGCCCGTCGCACGCTGCTCGAGCCGGTGCTAGGCGCGAACAGCAAGCCTACCTTCCGCGACAGCATCGGCTGCCCCTTCAAGAAAGGCACGCCGCTCGATTGCGACACCGACTGGAACGTGACGATGCCGGTCATCACGAGCGCGGACACCTTCGCGCAGTGGTACACGACGACGCCCGACATCAACGTGGAGATCACGAAGCAGATCGCGCTCACGGAGACGCCCCCCGGCTCGGGCGAGTTCGTCTACGAGACCACCGAGTTCTTCCCGCTGGAGCCGACCGAGGGCTTCGGCGTCACGCCGCCGAACCACCACCTCGGGAGAAACTTCCTCTTTACGACCGAGATCCACGTGCTCTTCAAGTACTCGGCCGGCCAGAAATTCTCCTTCCGCGGCGACGACGATCTCTGGATCTTCGTGAACGGAAAGCTCGCGCTCGATCTCGGCGGCATGCACGGCGCGGAGGAAGGCACCATCGATTTCGACGCTCAGGCCGCCGCGCTCGGTATCAGCGCCGGCAACAGCTACACGATGGACATCTTCCACGCCGAGCGGCACACCGATCTCTCGAACTTCAAGTTCACCACCAACATCTCGTGCTTCACACCCGTCGTCGTGAAGTAACGTCTCGAATGCGAACGAAGGCGCCCCGCGAGTGACCGATTTCGACGCCGGCGCCTTCCTCGCCACGATGCTGGTCTCGGGTATCGGCTTCGTGCTCTTCGTCTACGGAAAGCGCATGGGGCGCTTACCGCAGCTCGCGACGGGGCTCTTGCTGCTCGTCTATCCGTACTTCGTCTCGAGCGTGCTCTGGATGCTCGCGATCGCTACGGTGATCCTCGGCGCGCTCTGGGCCGCGGTGCGCGCGGGGCTCTAGGCTCGAAGCGCCGTTCGGCGCAGGCTGGGGCCGGCGCCGGGCGCCGCTCGAACCATGGCGCGCACGCCCATCAAGGGAAGTACCAGCTGACGAACGGACTCATGTCCGCATAGGGGCCGGTCTCGCTGTTGTTGGTCTGGAAATGCCAGGTCTCCCCTTCGGGCAGTGGTTCCAAGCGGCTGACGAAGCGCCAGGCGTCGACGAGACCCGTCACGGGATCGCGCAGGTAGACGTTGAGATCGGCGAGCTCCATGTCGGTTTTCGCCGTGAGGTCGCCTTCGATCAACCAGTACCCCGCGCCGGGCGAAAACTCCTTCATCGTCAGGTTCGCGATGACCGGCGGCGCAGGGTGAGCTTCGGCACCGGGATAAGAGCTCGAGCTCAGTTCGACCTTCACGCGAGTGATGGACTCGGCCAGAACCGGCGCGTCCCGAAGCTCGTTCGAGTAGAAGACGCCGAGCTCGCCTGGCGCGAGGCAAGGTACGGTGCCGAGGGTCTGCTCCGGCACGAGGTAAGGCTTCGTGTCTGCGAAGGAGCCGAGCTCTCCGCTCTTCCAGACGATGGTGCCGGCGGCGTCGAGAAGCTCGATATGCGCGCGCGGGTAGCAGGCGATGCTCTTGCCGTCGTTGCGCACCTCAGCGAACCATTCGACCAGGGTCGAAGCGACGCCTCGCTGTCTGGTGTTCGAGTTGAGCAGCGTGAGCCCGGGCTCGCCTTCGACGATCACGAGCTCGAGCTCGGCGCCGGGAGGATTCGAAACGAACTCCTCGCCACCGGGCGCACCGCTCGCGCCACCCTGTTCATCGTCCCCAACCCCGGCCGTTCCCGCCCCGCCCCCGCTTGCGTTGGGGCGAGGCGTCACCGGGATCGAGTCCGGATCCGCCTCCACGATGCCGCCCGCAGGGCCCCGTGGAGGACCCGCTTCCGGCTCGCTGCCTTCCGAGCTGGAGCAGGCCAAGAGCAGTAGGGCGGGCAAGAGCGAACGTTCGTGCTTCATGGGCAGCTTCCGAGGTCGATGGGGGCCGCGTAGATCTCTCGCGCCGTGCCCCAGCGGTTGTCGGCCCAGACAGCGACGGCATCGTGCGTGCCGGTGATCGCGAGCGCAACGTCCTCTGGGCCCGGGACGTTGTAAGTCGGCACCACATCGACCGCTCCGTGGATCGAGCTGAGCGTGCTGCTCGGTGTGCCCGGAACGGCAAAGCTTTGAAACCGCACCTTGTAGCTGCCTGCCTGCGCCGGCCGCTCCGTCCAGACGGCTGCCACGCGGTCGCTCATCATGCCGAGGACGCCGCGCCCTACATCGAGAGCCGCACCGTCGACCAGCGTCGAGGGCGCATTGGCGGTCGCCCCCCGGTTGACGATCAGAGACGCGTTCGTGCCGCTGACCCAAGACGTGAGCCAGGTCGTGCCGTCGTGCAGAAGCTCGGCGCGAGTTCGCGAAGCCGTAGACGTATCGACTCGCGCCGGGGCTATGGTTTGAGAACCGTCGGGATTGACGAGAGTGAGGTAGAGCCCGTCGTTCGCGGTCGAGATGATCCCGTTGGTCGAGGTGGCGATGCCCCACGCTCCATTCGGCGCCACCGCGAGATCGAGCGAGTCCGCGTCACGGCTGAACTGGTGCGCCAGCTCGGGCGCCGACCCGTCTGCTCCGAGGCGCCGGAAGAAAATGAGATCGCCGGAAAGTTGGTTATAGACGGCCGCGTAGCCTCCGTAGCTCGCGGACCACGCGAGCTTGGGCGTGCCCTGACTAGAAGTCCCCGTGCTGCTGCCGATGGAGACAGGCGCTCCGAGCAATCCGCCCGAAGCGTCGAGACGAGCGAACATGACGCTCGCGGTCGAGTTGGTGTTCTGGACCCAGATCAACCCGTACTCCGAGCCAGTCCAGATCAAGTCGGGAGAATGGCACCCGTTGTTGACGAGGCTCGTGATGGCCTGATCCGAGACCACCGTCCCGTCTGCGCTCAACAGGGCAAACCGCACGTTGCCGTACGAGCTATTGATGGCCCGAATGTACGCGACCCCCACGTGAACCCCGTCCCAGGCTGCGGACGGCGTAGACTCGTCGATGGCGTTGTCGGTCACCCTCTTGGCAGTACCCACCGTGGGATCGGCGCACCTGCACTTGCCCTGGACGCACGCGTACTGATCCGCGCAGTCCGTCGAGCAGGTCCCGCAGTGCGTGGGATCGTTCTGCAGGTCGTAGCAAATGTCGTCCGGGCAGAGCGTGAAGCCGGCTGAATCGCATTTGCACGCTTTCGAGACGCAGGACGTCTCTGCGGGACACGCTTTGTCGCAGCTCCCGCAGTGGCTCTCGTCCGACCAGACGTCGACGCACGCGCTCTCCGACGCGCAATAGACCTCCGTGCCGAGCGCGCATTTGCAGGCGCCGTTCGCGCAGATCTCGGTGGGATTGCAGGCGTGATCGCAGGCGCCGCAGTGCTCGGCGTCGGCCTGGACGTCGGTGCACTTGCCCTCGGAAGAGCAGTAGAGATCACCCGCGCCCGGGCATTCGCAGGCCCCGTTGGTGCAGGTCTCGGTCGGGTCACAGGCCAGCCCGCAACCGCCGCAGTGGGCCTCGTCGGAACCGAGCGCGACGCAGGTGCCGGCTTGTGCACACCAGGTCTGACCGCTCGGGCACTGACAGGTGCCGCCGACGCAGAGTTCGCCGTTCTTGCACGAGATGTCGCAGCTCCCGCAGTGGGCCTCGTCGTTCGTCAGGTCGAAACAATCCTCGCCGCAGACGCTCAGCCCGAAGCCCTGGCACACGCACTCGTTCCAGTCACAGTACTGGCCGTCGGCGCAGACCTTGCCGCAAGCGCCGCAGTTTTGTTCGTCGTTCGGGGCGACGCAAACGCCGTCGCAGAAGAGGTCTGACTCGCACCAGCACGAGCCGATCGAGCACTCTTCCCCGAGGCTACACTCGTGCCCACACTCTCCGCAGTTGGCCTCGTCGTAGTCGAGGTCGCGACAGGACGTGCCGCACTCGGAGAAGCCTAGGTTCTTGCAGCCACATTCGCCCGCCGAGCAGGCCTGAGCGGGACCGCACTCGTGGTGGCACTCACCGCAGTGATCCGCGTTGACGTTCGTGTTGACGCAGCGCCCGTCACATGACGTCTCGCCGCTCGGGCACTGGCACTCACCGTTGCTGCAGACGAGACCCGGATCGCACGCCTGGTCACAGCCCCCGCAGTGCAAGGGATCGAGCTCGAAGTCGACGCAGCCCACGCCGGCGCAGAAGTTCGGAGGCCCCTCCGAGGGGCAGACGCACTCGCCGTCGCTGCACACCGCCGCCAGCGTGCAGGCCTCGCCGCAGGCGCCGCAGTGTTCGTCGTCGGTGTCGTGGTCGACGCAACCGGCGCCAGGGCAATAGCTGCCCCGAGCGGCGTCCGGACACTGGCACTCGCCGTCCGAGCACACCTGGTCCGGACCGCAGGCACTGCCACAAGCGCCGCAATGCGCGGCGTTGCTGCTGAAGTCGACGCAGGTCCCGTCGCACTCTTCGCGACCGTCCCCGCTGCAAGAACAAGCGCCGTCACGGCAGGCTTGATCCGCGCGGCAGGGGTTGTCACATGCGCCGCAGTGCTCGTGGTCGTCAGGGGAGACGTACTCTCCACCGCACTCGCGACAATCGTCGACGGCGCCGTCGCAGTCGTTATCGAGTCCATCGCCGCAGAGCTCGCGTTCCCCGAACTTGCGACAAGCACACACGTTGGTGGCCGGGACCGAGCTCGCGATGCAGCCCCAGTTGTCGGCGGCGGGACAGCCGGAGTCATCGACGCAGCTCTGCGAGCAGATCCCGCCGCTGTCGTCGAGCCTCACGCACAAGCCCGAGGCGCAGTCCTCGGTGCGCTCGCAGGGCTCTGCGAGCTTGCCCTCACCGAGCGGTGCTGCCGTCGGGTTTCCCGCCGGATCGTCGCCGGAACAGGCAACGATGGTGAGAAGGACCCCGCACGCCGTCGCAATGTTCCGCCCGACGTGTCGCCACCAACCGACGCGCTTGCTCATGGCGATGCCTTGAAGCCCCACAGCGTATAGCCGGCCGTGTTCGTCACCGCGGTCGTGATCAAGTAGCCCTGGGAGGCGAACGTGGAAGCGGTGCTGTCGAGCTGTGCGCCCGAGATCTGGTCGAGCATGACGTCGTAGGCCTCTGTCCTGCCCTGGGGTTTGAAACCCCACAGGGTGTAACCAGCGGTGTTGGTCACGGCCGCGGTGATGACGTAGCCCTGGGAGGCGAACGCGGAAGCGGTGCTGTCGAGCTGCGCACCCGAGATCTGATCGAGCATGACGTCGTAGACCTGTGTGCTGCCCTGGGGTTTGAAGCCCCACAGGGTGTAACCGGCGGTGTTGGTCACGGCCGCGGTGATGACGTAGCCCTGGGAGGCGAACGTGGAAGCGGTGCTGTCGAGCTGCGCGCCCGAGATCTGGTCGAGCATGACGTCGTACGCGGGGGCTTCGGCGACGAGCTTGAAGAGCAAAGAAGGCTCCTCCGGCTCCTCACCGCTGCCCGCCTCCCCGCCTGCTCCGGCGTCGAGCCCGCCGGTGCCCGACGTCGCCCCTGCGGTTCCGCCTTGCGGAAGGCCGCCGCCGCCTGCGCTGCCGCCCGGAGCGGCTCCAGCCGTGCCAGCGTGTCCTCCGCCAGTGGCGCCGCCGCTGCCACCGGGGTTGATCGGAATGCCATTCGAGTCCACCTCGATGAGACCACCCGGTGGCCCCTGAGGCGTTCCTGCGTTCGGCTCGTCGGAGCCGCAGCCCGCCGCGAGCAGGGTCGCGACCCCGAGCGCGAGCCAGCGCTTGAATGAGCAGGTGAGGAGCGAGCCGAGCCTGCTCATGGACACCCCTTCAGGTCGATGGGACGCGCATAGATTTCGCGGGAGGTCGCTCCGAGCCGATTGTCCGCCCAAACGGCGAGCAGCGACTGCGGACCGGTTGCCACGAGGCCGGCGCCGAGATACCCGCCGACGTGGGTCGACGAGGTGACATCGATCACGTTGCCGATGGGTCTCAGGTTGCTGCTCGAGTCCGTCGGCAAAGCGAAGCGCTGCAAGCGCAAGCGATAGGCGGGGTTGTTCGAGCTCGTGTTGTTGCGCTGCGTCCAGCCCAGCACGACGGTTCCGTTGACCATCACGACGTAGACGTCACCGATGAGCTGATCGGTGCCGCTCGAGAAGACCACGGCCGGCGTGTTCTTGGTCGTGCCGCGGTTGACGTGGATGCTGCCGCTGTACTGCGGGTAGGCGGTGAGGAAGGTCGTGCCGTCGAAGGCGAGGCCCGGCCTGCCCGGCGCGGCCGAGGCGAGCTCGACGACTGGCTGCGTCAGGGATCCGTCGGGGTTGAACACCGCGAGCCTCGTCCCGTCATCTTCGTCGAAGGCGAGAGCCCAGCTGCCGTCGGGCCCGACGACGAGGGGCGAACTCCAAGCGTTGTGGTCGACGGAAAATGAGTGCCCTGTCTCGGGACTCGTCCCGTTGACGCCGAGTCGCTGGAAGCCGAGGTTGTAGCTGCCGCTCCCCGCGGTGTAAGCCCAGCCGTACCCGCCGTACGGCGCGGACCAGGCGAGCTTCACGAAATCGATCATCGTGTTGGCCACGGCTTGAGCCGGCCCGAGCGCGGTGGCCGTGGCGTCGAACCTGAACAACTGCGCCGAGCTCGAGGCCTTCGTGGCGATCGCGTATTCGGTCCCCGACCAGACGATGGAGGGAGAAAGAGAGACTTGCTGCGAGAAGGCGTTGTCCGCGAACTTGGTACCGTCCGGGTTCAGCAGGAAGAAGCGCAGATAGGGGATGGTGACGTTGACGCTGCGGTACGCGAGGCCGACGTGGTTGCCATCCCAAGCGACGACGGGCTCATGGTCGTCGTACGAGTGGTTCGTGACGCGCACCTCCGGGCCGACGACGGGATCGGGGCAGGCACACTTACTGGCGATGCAGGAGTAGTTGCCGCCACAGTCGTTGGTGCAGCTGCCGCAGTGATCGGGGTTCGTCGTGAGGTCGTAGCAGACCTCGTCGGGGCAGAGGGTGCGACCCGCCTGATCACACCTGCAGACCTTGGACACGCAGCTGGTCTGAGCCGGACACTCGACGCCACACTCGCCGCAGTTTTGCTCGTCGCTCGTGATGTCGACGCAGGCGCTCACGGCCTCACAGTATTTCTGATTGGACGACGGGCACTTGCACACCTTGTTCTGGCAAATCTCGGTCGGATCGCAGGCCGCGTCGCAAGCGCCGCAATGCTCGGCGTTGTTCAGCGTGTCGACGCAGATGCCCTCGGACTCGCAGAACAGCGCGCCGCTCGTCGGGCACTTGCACTGGCCGCTTTGACAAGTCTCCGTCGAATCGCAACCAACCCCACACGCGCCGCAGTGCTCGGGGTCGCTGCTCAGGCTGA
>JAEZYO010000300.1 GCA_023419055.1 Pseudomonadota bacterium
GCCACGCCGAGGCCCACCTCGGGCGCGAGCCGCGCGACGAGCTCGTCGGCGTAGAGCGCCTGACGCGCGAGCACGGAGTCGGCGACGACGAGCAGCGCGCGGCCGCGCGGCGCGAGCACGCGGCTCATCTCGGCGAGGCACGCCGCGAAGTCGCGCGAGAAGCGCGAGAGCGCGAGCTCGGGCGAAGCGCGGCGAGCCTGCCTGCGCGCGCCGATCTCGCTCTTCTCGAACTGGCTCTCGCCCAGGCCGAGCCAGCGCAGGCGGAGCTTGTGGTGCTCGAAGTAGTCGTAGACGCCGGCGTAGGGCGGGGAGCTCACCACGAGATCGATCGAGCCCGGGCGCAAGAAGCCGAGCTTCCGCGCGTCGCCGAGCTCGACGCGCGCGGGAGTCACGCGCTCCGGCAAGAGCCCCTCGAGCTCCCGCACGCGCCGCACGAGCTCCTCGGTCTTCTTCTTGAAGAGCTTGATCGTGTAGCCGCCGGCGATGCGCTTCGGCTCGACGCGACCGCTCGAGTCGCCGGCTTTCTGGCTCACCTTGGTCAAGATGGCCGAAATCACGAGCCCGAGCGCGCGCGGCTCGTTCTGGCCGCGCAGGCGCTCGATGCCGTCACACAGCCCGTCGAGCTCGAGCAAGACGTGCGGCGCGAACAGCTCGCGATCCTCCGGTGGGTAGCGGCGCGTGGGCCCGGCCTTGGCTGCGCGGCGCGCCTCCGCGTGCTCCACCACTTGCGCGGCCAGCGTGTCCAGTCGCGCGACCCAGGGTGAACGAGCGGCGTGCGTCTTCAGCCAACCGAGCTCCACCGCGAGCGGGTTCGCGTCGACGCCGAAAGCGCGACGACCAGCAATCTCTGCCTCGACCAAGACCGTCCCGCTGCCGCAAAACGGATCGAGCACGCTCGCCCCCGGCTTGGAGAAGCCTTCGATCAGGCGGCGCGCGGTGTCGGGGTGGAGCTTCGCCGGGTAGCTGTGGAAGCCGTGCACGTGAGCGAGCGTCGCGCCCTCGTCGGGATCGACGGAGAGCGCGTGCTCGAGCGCGCGGCGGTCCTCGGGGGAGCCGCCCACGATCTCGATCTGGCCGCCGACGTGGCTGAGCGCGCGGCGGTGCTTGCGCTCTTTCTGCTCGGGCGCGGCCGCGCCCTTGCGCCCCTTGGGCTCAGGCGTGGCCACGCAGATCCGTCGCTTGCTTGACGCGCGAGACGCCGAGCACGAAGGCGGCGGTGCGGAGGGAGCAGCGGTGCTGTTCCACGATGCGCGCGAGCGCGCGGTGCGCGGCCACCATCTTGCCTTCGAGACCGATGTTCACCTCGGCCTCGGTCCACTTGAGCTGCTGAGTGTTCTGCACCCACTCGAAATAGCTGACCGTCACGCCGCCGGCGTTGGCCCAGATGTCCGGGATGCAGGTGATGCCGCGCGAGTGGAGGATCTCGTCCGCCTCGAAGGTGGTGGGTCCGTTCGCCGCCTCGAGCACGTACTTGGCGCGGACGTCGCGCGCGTTGCCGCTGTGGAGCACGCCGCCGAGCGCCGCGGGCACGAGCACGTCACAATCGAGGGTGAGGAGGCTCGCGTTGCTGATCGCTTCCGTGCGCGGGAAATCGGCCATCTGCCCGTGCTGGGCGTAGTGCGCGACCAGCGTGGGGATGTCGAGGCCGTCGCCGTTGAAGATGCCGCCGTTCACGTCGCTGACGGCGACCACGCGCGCGCCTGCCTCGTGCAAGAACACCGCGAGCCAGCGGCCCACGTTGCCGAAGCCCTGGATGGCGAAGCTCGAGCCTTCGAGCCTCTTGCCCGCGGCGGAGAGCACCTCACGCGCGGCGATCGAGCAGCCGCGGCCGGTCGCGGCGTCGCGACCGAGCGAGCCGTGGAGCTCTACGGGCTTGCCGGTGACGATCGCCGGGTTGAAGCCGAAGCGGCGGCTGTACTCGTCGAAGAACCAGCCCATCACCTGCTGGTTCGTGCCCATGTCGGGCGCGGGCACGTCGGCGGTCGGCCCGATGACGGGCGCGATGAGCTCGACGAAGCGCCGCGTGAGGCGCTCGAGCTCGCGCCGGCTGAGCTTCGCCGGGTCGACCTGGATGCCGCCCTTGGCGCCGCCGAACGGCACGTCCACCACCGCCGTTTTCCAGGTCATCAGGCTCGCGAGCGCGCGCACCTCGTCGAGATCGACCTCGGGGTGGTAGCGCAGGCCGCCCTTGAACGGACCGCGCGAGTCGTCGTGCTGCACGCGGTAGCCGATGAAGTGCCCGATGCTCCCGTCGTCGAGATCGATCACGAGCTCCACGCGGAGCTCACGCATCGGGGTGACGAGCAGCTTCTTGTACTCGGGCCCGACGCCGAGCAGCTCGAGGGCCTGCATGAGGTAGTGGTTCGTCGTTTGAAAGGCGTTTTGCGACATTGTCCGAGCCTCTTCCGGATATACGCCGGCTACCGCGCGCTGCCAACGAGGGAGAGGATCTCCTCCTCGCCGAGCAGGTGATCGGAGACCTTCGCGCGCTCGAGGATCTTCTTCACGAGCTCGTCCGTCGGGGTGATGCCGCGCGAGGTGAGCCAATAGACGACGTTCGAGCTCCCGGACATGGCACCAATGCAGACCTCTTGCTCGCGCCCGAAGAGGCCCGCGGGCACTCCGCTGTAGACGCGATCCGCGAGGTCGCCGCCGAGCGCTTTGGCCTTGAGGATGGCGGCCGCGTGCACGCCCGTCGCGGTGCGGAAGGCATTTTCGCCCACCAGCGGATAGTTTGGCGGGATGGGCCAGCCGAGCGTGCGAGAAGCGCGCGCGGCATAGCTCGGCAGCGCCCTCGGGTTGCCCCGGAAGGAGCCCGCGAGCGCGAGGTTCAGCGCCACGAGCTCGAGCGGCGTGTTGCCCACTCGCTCGCCGATGCCGAGCGCCGTCGCGTGCACGCGGTCGACCCCGGCTTCGACGGCGGCGAGCGCGTTCGCGAGCGCGAGCCCGCGATCGTTGTGCCCGTGCCAGTCGAGCGCGACGCTGCGGCCGCTGCGCTCGATCACGGAGCGCGCGAAGCGCACCAATCGAGTAACACCCTCAGGGGTGATATGTCCCACGGTGTCGCACAGGCAGAGCCGCTCGGCGCCCGCGTCGAACGCGACCGCGAACAGCGCCTCGAGCAGCTCCGGCCGCGAGCGCGTGGTGTCCTCCGTCACGAAGGTGACGGGCAAGCCGGCGCGAGCCAGCAGCGCGACCGAGCTCTCGGTGCGGCGCTTCAACGAGTCCTCGTCCCAGCGCTCGGCGTGAGCGCGGATCGGGCTCGAGCCGAGGAAGGTGTGCGCCTCGAGCCTGAGGCCGCTCTTCTGCGAGAGCTCGAGGATCGGGAGCAGATCGGACTCGAGGGTGCGGCCCGCGCAGGCCACGCTGAGCGGGAGACGCGCGCCGGCGACCTCGCGGCAAAGCGCGAGGCAGTCGTCGAAGGCGCGCTGCCCCGCCGCGGGCAGGCCCAGGTTCGCCGCGTCGACGCCCACCTCCACCATGGCGTGCAGGAGCTCGCGGCGCTCGCCGGTGGACGGCTGGCGCGCGCTCGCGTTCTGGAGCCCGTCCCGCAGGGTGTCGTCCAGGATCTCGACGGCACGCCGCGAGGCGAGCTCGCCGTTCCAGTCGAAAATCAGGCTATCCGGGCTCGGCGGCGGGTTCGAATTCACTCGCGCCGGAGCGTAGTGCCCTCGGAGTCGGCCGCCAAGCTGGCGCCGCGGGGGGCGAAGCGTCACACTCGGCCCTCCGAATGGTCAGCCAACAGACGCGTGAGCTCATTCGTCGCCGACTCGACGACGAGATCGGGCGCATCGAGAAGGATGCGCCGACGCGCGTCGCGCTGACCTACCCGTCGCCGTACCACGTGGGCATGAGCTCGCTCGGGTACCAGCGCATTTACGCCTGCATCCAGGCGATGCCGGGCGTCGCGTGCGAGCGCGTGTTCCTCGCGGACGACGCGGAGAGCGACGCCGCGCGCCGCGAGCGCCCGGTGAGCTACGAGAGCCTGCGCGAGCTCACGGATTTCCCGATCCTCGCGGTGAGCGTCGCGTACGAGCTCGAGATCGCGGGCTTCCTGCGCTTGCTTCAAGCGGCGGGCATTCCGGCCCTCTCGAGCGAGCGCGACGAGCGCTGGCCCTTCATGCTCGCCGGAGGCCCGCTCACGTTCTCGAACCCGCTGCCGCTCGGACCTTTCGTCGACGCGATCGTGATCGGGGAGGCCGAGGGTGTCGTCGAGTGGGCGATCGAAACGCTGCGCGATCATCCGAGGCGCGCGGACGCGCTCGAGGCGCTCGCCGCGCACCCGAACATCTACGTCCCGAGCCTGCACGGTGAGACTCTGCCGCCGGTGGCGGCCTGCGACGACGCGCTCCTGCCCGCGTCGAGCAGCATCATCACGCCGCACACCGAGCTCTCGAACATGTTCCTGATCGAGGCCGAGCGCGGCTGCTCGCGCGGCTGCACCTACTGCGTCATGCGCCGCAGCACGAACGGCGGCATGCGCATCGTGCCGAAAGAGGTGATCCTCGAGCGCGTCCCCGCGAGCGCCAAGAAGGTGGGGCTGGTGGGCGCGGCGGTGAGCGATCACCCTAAAATCGTGGAGATCGTGCGCACGCTCGCCGAGCGCGGGCTCGGCGTCGGCCTCTCGAGCTTGCGCCCCGATCGCCTGAAAGACGAGTTCGTCGGCGCGCTCGCCCTCGCGGGTTACAAGACCCTCACCACCGCGCTCGACGGGCCGAGCGAGCGGCTGCGCGATCTCATCGAGCGGCGCGGCCGCGAGCCGCACTACGTGAACGCCGCGCAGCACGCGCGGAAGTACGGCATGGAGCGCCTCAAGCTCTACCTGATGATCGGCTTGCCCGGCGAGACGGACGCGGACATCGACGAGTGCGTGAAGTTCGTGAGCGATCTCAGCCGCACCATCCCGGTCGCGCTCGGCGTCGCTCCCTTCTGCTCGAAGCGCAAGACGCCGCTCGATCGCATGCCCTACGCGGGCGTGCGCACCGTCGAGCAGCGGCTCGAGAGGTTACGCCGGGGCCTCCGCGGTCGCGGGGAGGTGCGCTCCGTCAGCGCGCGCTGGGCCTGGGTCGAGTACGTGCTCGCGCAGGGCGGCGCGCGCGAGGGGCTGGCCCTGTACGAGGCCCTCGAGCAGGGCGGCCGCTTCGCGGACTACAAGCGCGCTTTTGCCGAGCTCGGTCACTCGCCGGACGGCGAGGGCTACGCGGGCGTGTCGATGCCGATCGCGCCCGAGCGCGCGAAGCTCAAGCGCCTGAACGTCGTCGCGCCGGGCTAGCCGCTCACGCGCTTTCGCACGCCTTTTCCGTCTTCGGTCACGCGCTCGACCGTACTCTTCACGATCTCGCAGAAGCGGGCGAACGAGAACTGCTGCGCCTGGATCGCGCCGTGCGCCGCGTACGAGTCGCGCAAGTCCGGCGAAGCGAGCAGCTCGATACAACCCTCCGCTAGGTCCGCGTCCGTGTCCGCGACCCACACATCCTCTCCGTGGCGGAGCGCGTGCTCGTAGCCGCGCAAGCTGTGCCGCATCATCGCCACGGTTCGCCCGCGGTTCAGCGACTCGAGCACCTTGATCTTGGTGCCGCCGCCCTCGTAGATGGGCGCGACCGTGAACGCCGAGCGCGCGTACTCTTCGGCGAGATCGAGGACGAAGCCGACCGGCTCGACGCCGGGTACCGCGCCCCAGCGCGCGCGCATGTCGTCGGACATCGAGCCGCCCACGATGCGGAAGATGGCCTGCGGCGCGGCGGCGTGGATGCGCGGCCACACCCGCGCGACGAAGCGATCGATCCCGTTCACGTTCATGGGCGCGTTGAGGTTCCCGACCGTGAGGATGACCTGGCTCTCGCGCGCAGGCGGAGCGACGGGCGGAGCGGCCTCGCCTTCCTTGAAAAAGGCCAGGTTCGGCAAGGCCGAGACGTGCGGGTGAGGGACCTCCGGGACGTCGCTTTGGGCCGCGACCCAGAGGTGGCTGGCCGCCGCGATGCGCTTCGGCACCACGCGCTCCAGGTTCTTGTGATGCAGGCTCGTCACCCAGCGCAGTGGGCCCTTGAGCTCCGGAGAGGCGAGCCTGTCGCGGAACACCTGCACGTCGTAGTCGTCCACGTCGATCACGACGGGCGTGTAGTCGAGCGCGCCGCTCTGCGCGGTGGTGCGGATGTAGCGGCCGACGATCACGTCGTAGCGGTGCCGCGCGAGCGTGTCGCCGAGCCCTCGCGCAAGCTCCGGGTTGGTCCGGTATTCACCGCCGGTGAGCTGGATCGCACCGGCGACGGCGCGCTCCACGATCTTACCCTGACGACCCTGGGGCGGCGTCTCCGGCGCCAAGTGGCCGACCATGGAGAAGTCTTCCTTCATGCGCTGCATCAGCTCGGGGTGATGCGACTGGCTGTAGAGCGAGAGCAGCAGCGTGTCGGTGTGACCGACGCGCGAGAGCGCGCGGTAGATGAAGTTCGAACGCTGGCGGTCACCGGTGCCGGTCGGGAACTGCGGAAACGCCGTCACGAAGAGGATGCGCAAAGAAAGGGCCTCGGGGCGGGATGAGAGCAGATTTTCGCCCCGGGCGGTACTTGCGCTCGGCGTTCAACGCTCGCTGTCGAGGTGACGCATCTGTGCGGCCGCGTAGCGCTCCCCTTGGAAGGCGCCGTTCGGCACCAGGGTCTCGAGCGCGCTCAAGTCGGACGCCGAAAGAGGCCGTCCGATCGCCGCGAAGGCGTCGCGCAGGTGCGCCCGAGTCTTGGCGCCGACGAGCGGGACGAAGCCAGGTTGCTTGGCGAGCACCCAGGCCACGGAGAGCTGTGCGGGCGTCATCCCGCGCTCCCGCGCAAACTCGGCGAACCGGGTGGCCAGGCT
>JAEZYO010000347.1 GCA_023419055.1 Pseudomonadota bacterium
CTTCTTGCGCGAGATCCGCAGCATCGACGCGCAGCTCACCCTGCGCTTCCACGAGATGATGGCGAGCACGCCCGAGCGCGTGCGTGTGCCGCTCTTCCTCGCCTGCATCGTCGCAGCGGCGCTCCTGATCGCGAGCGCGCGTCCTCGCACGTTGTTCGCGACGCCTGGCCTCGAGCATCAGCCCACCACGATCGCTCCGGCGGCTCTGAACCCGTGACCCGCAGGTGCGCCGGCTAGCGCGGGCGGTTCGCGGCGGTACTCTTCGGCATGCGCGGCCAGCTCGGCCTCTTCGGCAACGGCGCTCCGTCCATCGACGAAAGCTTCGCGAAGCTCGAACGACGCGAGCTCGAAGCGGGAGCCTGGCTCGAGTACGTGCCCGGCTGGCTGCACGGTCACCAAGCGCTCTTCGACGCGCTCTCACGCTCGATGCGCTGGCGGCAAGAGAGCCGCGAGATGTACGAGAAGCAGGTCGACGTACCCCGCCTGTACGCGGTCTTGCCGCAGGACGGCGCGGGGCACCCGATCGTCGAAATCATGCGGCGGACGCTCTCGGCGCGCTACCGCGAGGAGTTCACGCGCGTGAGCCTCGCTTACTACCGCGACGGGCGAGACAGCGTGGCCTTTCACGGCGACTACGTGGCGCGTAACCTACCCGAGGCGCTCGTGGCGACGGTTTCCGTCGGCGCGCCGCGGCGCTTCTTGATGCGCCCGAAGGGCGGCGGGCGCTCGATCGCGCTCTCGCTCGGTTGGGGGGATTTGCTCGTCATGGGCGGGACGTCTCAGCGCACCTGGCAGCACGCGGTCCCGAAGGTCGCGCAGGCGGATCCGCGCATCTCGATCATGTTTCGACCGGTCTGGTCCGAGGACTAGATCTTTAGCGGGCGATTCGTTCGGCTTCGAGGCGGCGAAGCCCGTTCGGATAGCGCTCGAGGTATGACTCGGCGATGCGGCGCGCGCCCTCCTTGTCGCCGCGCCGCGAGCGGGCGACCGCTCGCAGGAACGTCGCGTCTTCTACGCGCGAGTCCGAAGGGTGCTTGCGTTCGAACTCGAGGAACGCTTGCTCCGCGCGGCCATAGTCGCCGTCTCCGAACGCCTTCATCGCGACGCCGAAATCGGAGCCCGGCGTCGCCGCCGCGCTCGGTACTGCCGAAGCGGGCGGCGCGCTCGCTCGCCGCGTTTCGGAGCCGGCGCTGCGCGGCTGGTCGTTCACCGGCGGTGGAGCGCTCGACGCTACAGGGCGTGTGACCTCGGGTTCCGAGCTGAATTCCTCGGCTGCTCCGAGCGTGAGCGCCGGGCGCCCTATCAAGCGAAGCGCCACCCGCCCTTCCGAGACGTGCACCCGCCGCGTGCGCCCGCCTTCGATCTCGACCACGAAGCGAGTGCCCTGGACCTCGAGCTCCCCGTCCGGGAGCGTGAGCAAGAAGCGCTGCCCCGCGACGAGCTTGTACACCTGAAGCTCGAAGCGCCCGAGCTCGAGCGCGAGCCGCAAGGTGGCGCTCCGCTCCAGCGTTCGGTAGCGCGCCTCGCGCGAGGCTTCGAGCTCGAAGCGAGGCGTCCCGATCGCAGCCGGAGCGGGCTCGACCTTCCTGCTCGCGACGGCGACGAACAGCGCGACCGCGACCGCGATGACCGCAAGTGAAGCTACGAGCCAGCGACGAGCGGCGCGCGGCGGTTCGAGCTCGAGCTCGTGAGCTCGGCGAAGCAGCAGCTGCCGCTGTCGCCGGTGCTCGAGCGGGCTGCTCGTGAGCACGAAGGCTCGCGAGGCAGCCGCGCGAAGCTGCTCGATCGCTCGCACCTCTGCCGCGCAGATCGAGCAGCTCGCGACGTGACGCTCGAACGAGGCCGCGTCGGAGCTCGACAAGCGACCGTCCTCGACGGCTTCGGCTTCCCACGATCTGGCGCAAGCGGCGGGCTTCAAGGGGCCTCCTCCTCGAGCGCCTGCAGGAGCTCGCGCCTCGCGTGGTGCAGCCTCGTCCAGATCGTGTTGACCGGAACGCCGAGCGCCTTGCCCGCCTCTTCGCCGCTGAACCCCTCCAGCGTCACCAGGGTGAAGACCTCACGCTTCTTCGCCGACAGCGCCTCGAAGGCGTGCTGGAAGCGGCGTGAAGCTTCGTCGCCGTCGAAGATCTCCGCCGGGCTCGGCGCGAGGTGACCCTTCGTGAGCCCCGCCCAGGCCGCGAGGCGCGACGCGGCGCGCCCGAGCGAGCGTCGATGTCGCCGCCACAGGAAGGTCGCGACGCCGAACAGCCAGGCGCGCACCGGGTAGCTCGGGTCGAAGCGAGCCGCGGCCCGCACCACCTCGAGGAAGGTCGCCTGAATCAAATCGTCCACGTCGTCTTGCGGCGCGCCGAGGCGCACGAAGTAGCGCCGTAGGTCGGGCGCGTAGCGGTCGAAGAGCTCACCCAGGCCTTCGAGGTTGCCCGCGGCGACCCCGGCGACGAGCTCGCGATCGTCCGTCACGGCGTGAGGAAGCTCGGGCGCCGCCGTCATCGGCCTCCGAACTCGAGCCCGAGCGACAGGCTGAGCGCCCACCACGGCGTGATGGTCGCTTCGAGTGAATCGGCAGCCTTGCCGCCCAGGTCCTCGGGGACGATGTCCGCGGCGACGTCCGCGCGAAATCGAGTGCTTGCCGACGACGGTAGCGCCACGCCCAGGTACGACCCGACGCGCATTTCCGCGCGACCCCGGCGGCCCGCGTCGACCTCACTCTCGTCGTTCAGCGCGGCGAGCACCAGGCGTGTTCCCAAGAAGACCGCCGCGCCGCCGAGAGGCTGACGGCGTCCTGCGAGCACGCCCGCGGAGATCGCGGAGCCGGGGGCGCGACGGGAATCGGCGGCGACGTCGAAGTATTGCGCCTCGAGCGCGCCCATGACCCCGAGCTCCCAGCCGTCGAGAGAAAGGGAAGCGCTGCCCGTGAAGAGAGGGGTGATGAGGCTGTCAGCGCCGCCGCGCGTCCCAGCGCTGAACGCGAAGATCGCCGAATGGTCGTGCTCCGCGCGGCCGGTCTCGCGGCGCGACGGCGGGGAGCGATCCGCTTCTACCGGCGCTGTCGCGGGACGCGTTGCCGGGGCTTCCGACTCTTTGGTCGAGAGCTCTTTGGGTTCGCGCAGCCCGGTGATGCCGAGCGCGTCCAAGGTCGGGCCGAGCTCGCTCGCGTCGTGCACGATGCGCTCGGCCCGCCTCCCGTCGCGCGTGACGAACGTGACCCTGGCGCTGTTCCCCGCGATCTCGATCCGAACGCTCTCGCAATCCGCGCCTTCCGGGATCTCGGGCAGTCGCTCCGAGCCGAGCCAGAACGCGGAGTCTTCGCCGGCGAGCTCGACGTTGCACCCCGCTGCCCTCACCGGCTCCGCTCGAAGTGAGACCACGAGCCAGGCTGCTGCGAAGAGCAGTCGCGGGAGGGCACCGTGGGGGAGGCCGGACTTGGGGCTCATCCGAAGGACGTCCACTACTATCCGCCGCTCGAGGCCCCAAGCTTCACCGGCATCGCATTCCGAGCGACGATTTCACGGAAGCCGGCGAATTGTTTCCCCTCTATCGATCGAAGCGCACGTTCAGAACGAGCGTGGTCGCGACCGGCGCACCGCTGCGATCGAGCGCCGCGTTGTAGCGCCGGCGGAGCGCGCAGGCGCGAGCTGCTGCACCGAAGCCGTGTCCCGGATCGCGCAAGATAGAGACGCTGCTCGCGCGGCCAGACGCGTCCACGGTCACGCTGAGCAGGCTCGTCGCGTGATTGATCCCTTCGACGTCGGCTTGTTGGGGAAAAGGGCAGCTCCAGGAGGCGCTACCCGTAAGGGTGGCGCGGCGGGAGCGATCCGGACCCGCCGCGCGGCCGTTCTCGGCGGAGCCGCCGCCGACCCTGGAACCCCGAGTCGTATCGGTCGTGCGCGCGATCAACGGAGCTCGCGAGGTCGTCCCGCCCTGGTAGGAGACGGAGCTCCCCATCACGAAGGTGTGCGAGAGATCGAGCGGCGCGTCCTCCGGTGTTGCCGTGAGGACGGTGCCCGCAGCTGCCCGAGGAGGAGCCGCCGCGGCGGGGCGCGGTGCCGCGGCGACTTTGGCGCGAGACGGTGGAGGCGGAGACTCGGGGACGCGCTCCTCGGGCGGAAGAAGCGGCGGTGGGGGCTCCGGCGTCGGATCGAGCTCGAACACTTCGGTCGCGCTCGGTGCTGGTGGACGTAGCGGGGCGTGGCGCGGCAAGGCCGAGCCCGCCGCGAGGTGAAGGGCGAGCGCCGTGCCCGCCGAGACGGCGAGCCACTTCTGTCGCGTCCTTCGGCTCTCTGGAGCCCACATGAGCGGGTCGATCTCAAGGGGCAGGAGGCGCAGCATGTGGAGAGACTCCGAAGCCCACTTTCGAGACACCAGCCTGCCGGAGCAGATCGAGCACGCGCATGACGCGCCCGTGCGGGACGCCCGAGTCGGCTTGAATGACGGCGCGGAGATCGCGGTTTCGAGAGCGTTCGGCGCGAGCGCGATCGAGGACCACCTGGTCGCCGACTGCATCGACTCCGTCGAGCGATATTTCGCCGTCCGAGCGGATGACCACGCTGAAAATGGCTTGGACTTCCGAGCCGGTGGACGCGCGCGGCAGGTCGACCGTGAGCGCCTTGGAGTTCGTGATCAGGCGCGCGGTGACCATGAAGACCACGAGGAGAACGAGCGTCACGTCCACGAGCGGCGTCACGTTGATGCCGGTGATCGCGCCGCTCTGCGTGCTGGGCTGCGCCATGTTCAGCGCGTCTCCTCGTCGCCGGACGGTTCTTCGGCGCCTGCCCCTACGTGCGTCAGGAGCACGTGCCCGAGCGTGTCCGCGCTGTGCAGCGCCGCGCTGAGTCGGCCCTGGAAGTAGTTGAAGAGCGCGACGGCCGGAATGGCGACCACGAGCCCGACTGCGGTCGCGACCAGCGCCTCGGCGATGCTGGCCATCACTCGGCCCGGAGCGAGCTCGGCGCTTCCGCCTCCGAGCCCCACCCGACCGAGCTCGTCGAAGGCTCCGACGATGCCGATCACCGTGCCGAGTAAGCCGACGAAGGGAGCGTTGTTGCCGATCGTGCCGAGCAACAGCAGGCGGCGTTCGAGCCGGGTTCGTTCGAGCCCGCTCGCCGCCGCCATCGCCTCCTTGACCGCGCCCGAGCCGCTGTCCCAGCGAGCGAGCCCCGCG
>JAEZYO010000428.1 GCA_023419055.1 Pseudomonadota bacterium
ACCATAGACGTTGCGGTCGCCAAAGTTCGAAATCCAAGCCATGCCGGTGCCCGGCCGCTGTGCGTAGACGACCTCGATCGTTTCATTCTCCCCGGACTCGAGCTCCACTGGAGAGCCGGTGGTCGTAGGGTCGAGAAGGATCGCGACACGCTTGCCGGCTGTTTCCTTGCGCAAGCCGGCTTCCGCCGTGAGCGTATAGGTGCCGGGCGCCAGATCCGAGAGGGTCGTCGTTTCGGTGATCTCTTCCGAAAAGTCATCTGGTCCTTCGAGCGTGGCGCTGACCGGGGCACCTTGGGCACCCGAGAATTCGATGGTCAACGAAGTGGTCGTCACGTCGCCACCGCTGCCACCCTCATTGGTCGCGCCTTCGCCGCCGGCTCCCGCTTCACCGGAGGAGCCACCTTTTCCGGCGCTCCCACTCCCGGCCGTGCCGCCCTTCCCGGCCGTGCCGCCTTTCCCGGCCGTGCCGCCTTCGCCGCCCTCACCCGTGGTGCCACCGCTGCCGGCGGCCCCGGATCCCGCATCGCCACCGTCCGAATCCGAATCACCGCCGCACGCGAAGGTGAACGAGAGGCCCACTACCAAAAGCGACGCAAGCTTGACCAAACGCATCTTATTTCTCCTCCTGCAAGGCGAAGCCACCAAAAGCGGCCCTTTCGATCCACCGAATGCCGTCCCAAACTTTGCACGAAGCGAGACGAGACGCACTCGCCTTGGGCAATCTTCCGGGCATGCTGGGCTTTTCGATTGAGGCTATTTATCACGTCCGCGAGCTGATAGTCGGCTCGAACGTTCTTGGCGCGATGTGGCACACAAAAGTGCCGCCTCGGTAGTCCCTAGTCCCACTACTTCTCCGAGCAGGGAAATGAGGCGCTTCGGCGTCAAATGGACGCTCCCCGGCCCCGGCTGAGTGAACACCCGCAACCGAAGCTGCCGAGCGTAGCTGGAATCGAGCTGGCTTGCGATGGCGTGGCGCAGCGCTCGGCGCGAGGGCATCGTCCCGTGTGCCTCCCCGGCGGCGAGGGAACGAGCGTCGTCCAGGATATCGGTCACATCGCGAGGCAAGAGCGAGTGACCTAGCAGCGCTCCTGCGAGATCGAAGGAAGCTGGGTCGTGGTCCACGAGGTCGATCAGATCGGCGAACGTCCGGAGTGGGGAGTGCATGTGAGGCGCTCGCGCGTGCTGCGAAAAGCCATGCAAGATGGCGTGCGCCACGAGGACGGCGGAGGTCGGGACCCAGGCCCCCCCGGACCGGACTACGAGTCCCGCAAACATCAAATCTTCCGCGCCGACGTAGTCAGCGCTGTGCGCGAGGCGCAGCCCTGGCACGGGGAGGGGGAGCTCGAGCAGCACACCCTCCGGGGTGATGATGCCCTGCCGCTGGTGCGCTGAAGCGCTCACCGTCGTGTCCGGCCTGTACCCACGCGAGAACAGCTCCACTTCGAGTGACTTTACGAGCGGACGGGGGACGAGGACGTCGATGTCGGTCGCGCCTCGCGAGCCCGGTCGAGCGACGCCGAGTCGATTGAGCGCCGCGAACTTCAAGAGCACGCAAGGTGCTCCCAAGGCATGTCCCGCTTGGACGACCTCGGTCACGGCCTGACGCAGGAGCGCTTCGAGTGCAGCAACCTCGACCCGGGAACGGCTCAGCTCGGCGGCGATGGGCTCGCCGAGTTCATCGAGCAGGACCGCGTGCGAGTGGCGCGCGCCGATGCGTGAAGCCAGTCCGAGTTCGCGTGCGAGGGCGAACGCCTTCGCTGCAGAGTGAGGCGGGCGCGCCACGGCGGCTCTCGGTCCGAAGGCACGCACGAGGAGCCACTCGAGCTCCGAAGTGAGGTCGACGGGAGGTGGATGAAAGTTGAGAGCTCGAGGCGTTGCGAGAGGTTTCAAGGCTTGACGCAAGTGCCTGGAGAAGGCACGAGATTGCGGTAATGAGCGTACCTCGCTGGGCCAACGTTCTCTACTGGGCTAGTCGTACGGCGAACGTGGTCGATAGGTGCCAACAGATCGTCCGTGACGAACTCTTCTTCGCCTACCTGCCGCGTTCTGCATGGGCTGAGATGACGATACGCGCCTACGCGGGCAATGACTGGTACGCGAAGGGCGGCGTAGCCTTCGAAATTGGCCAACATTTATGGGAAGCCTCGCTCTTCAGCCATCCGCGGGTCCCCAAGAAGGGCCGGGTGCTCCTCGCCGCCGCTGGCGGTGGCCGCGAGCTGCGCTGGTTGGCGAAGCAGGGATACACCGTCTATGCATTCGAGCCGATCGAATTCCTGCTGAACAGCGCGCGGGAGGTGATCGCGGAGGCCCCAGCCGGAACGATCGAGTTGGCACAAGGAACGTTCGACGACTTCCTTCAGGCAGTCGAGAAGGGGACCGGGCGGCTCAGTTCGATCGGTGGCGATTTCGATGTTGCGCTACTGGGCTGGGGCAGCTTTTCAGCCATCACCGACCTCGACGAAGCAGCACGGCTGTTACGCGCGATCAAGCGGGTAGCGCCTCGCGCGCCAGTGCTCATG
>JAEZYO010000464.1 GCA_023419055.1 Pseudomonadota bacterium
CCGACGCTGGTCGCGCCGAAGCCCGACGAGCCGCCACCACAGGCGATGCCGTCGCGAGGGGCAGTGCCGCGGCCCGGCGCCGGCCTTCAGGCTCCGCCGCCTCCACGGAAACCGACGCTCGTCGGTCTTCAGCCCAACGCGGGGCCTCCGTCGATCCCGCGCCCGGCGATCCCCCGCCCTGGTAACCCGGCTCCCGCGCCCGTCGCCGCGCCTCCGCTGCCGCCGCGGGCGACACCCAAAGCTCCGGCGCCGGCGCCCGCAAGCACGACCTTTTCACTCGACGACGAAGACGAGAACGAGGTCACGCACATCTTCGAGGGCGGCGCGTTCTCGGACGCCGAGCTCGCCGACCTCGAGTCGCTCGCGCCGTTGCTCCGCTCCGATCCTCCGGCGGAGCCACCGAGCGAGAAAGAGCGCGTACCGCTCAGCGCGCGCACCACCATCGCCGACGACGGACCCGCCGACGAGTTCTTGCGCGCCGCCTCGCCCGTCCCCTCCCCTGAGCTCGACGCGCCTCGGGCGCAGCGGCACTCCGAGCCCGCGCAGGTCTCCGACTCGGACTTGATGGAAATCGCGCCGCTCCAGCGCGACAGCGCGGTCTTCCCCGAGGACGAGGTGATCACGTCGGTGACGAACCTCGCCGACCTCGAACCGAAGCCGACCGTGCGCGCACCGGAGGGTGACGGAGAGACTCCCACCGGCGTCTTCGGCGAGCCCGGTCTCCTGCGCCCGCCCGCTCCGCCCTCGCTCGACACGCCGAGCTCGCCCAGCCACGCCTTCCCCGCGTTTCCGGAGCCCGAGCCCGAGGACGCGAGACCCGCAGCGGAGCACCTCGCCGACTCCGGAGCGCTCGACGAGTTCAGAGCTCGCGGCGAGTGGTTCGAGCGCGAGGCGCGCGCCAAGACGGATCCGCAGGCGAAGGCGCGGCTGCTGCTCCTGTCGAGCGAGCTCTTCGCGATGGTGGGCGACA
This sequence comes from Pseudomonadota bacterium, assembly GCA_023419055.1. The sequence continues at coordinate 971 of JAEZYO010000464.1, forward strand.
CCGAGAAAGCCCGTGACCTCGCGAACGAATCGGCGCAGCTGGCGCGAACGATGGCGCTACCCGCGCGACAGGCGCGCTTCTTGGCGGCCAAGGAAGGCGACTACAAAGCGGTCGCCGCCGCGCTCGAGCTCGAGATTCGGAGCTCGCCGACTCCGGAAGCGCGCGTCCACGCCGCCTACCTGAGCGCCGAGGTTCATCGCCTGTCGCTCCTCGACGATGGCACGGGCAAGAAGAAGCTCGAGCTCGCGGTGCGCGCTCACGTCGAGGATCCCCGAGCGCCGCTCCAGCGCCTCGCGGACGCGCTCGGCACGAGCGCCGGCCCGCCCAAGTTCAAGTGGCCCGATCAACCGGTGCTCGCGGACCTCGCGGAAGCCACCGAACAGATCGTCGCTCGTCGCGCCGCGCAGCCCGGCACGAACGTGCGCCCGGAGACGTGGCTCGCGGCGGCCAAGCGCGCGCTCTCGAACGACAATCGTACGCTCGCCGCCGAGCACTTCGAGAAGCTCTGTGCGGTCCCCGAGCTCGCGGGACCCGCAGCCTGGCTCGTCGCGTCGCTCCTCGCGCACGAAAGCGGAACCCGCGCGCAGTCGATCAGGCTGCTCGGTCAGCTCGTCGAAGGCCGAGAAGGAGCGCTCGCCCGGCGCGCGCTCGCCGCACGCGCTCTCGAGCAGGGCGACGGCAGCGCGCTCACCGAGGCGATCCGGAGCCGCGATCCCGCGTTTTCTCCGGCCGATCGAGCGGCGCTCGGCGCGCTCACCGCGAGCCCTCGAGAGCTGCTCGACGAGCTCTCCGCCGAGCTCGCCGAAAGCTCCGAGTTCGTGGCTCTGGCCTCAGCGGCCCACCTGGCCTCGGGCGCCCCGGAGCCGCTCTTCGCGGGGACGCCGTCTGCGCGCGCCGAAGCGCGGCTCGGGCGCGCGCTCGGGAGGCGGCCCCCGGAGCAAGAGCTCGGGCTCGGCTGGTTGCGGCCCGCGATCATGGACTTCGAGCAAACGCACCGAGAGCATCCGCTCGGCGCGCTGCTCGCGCTCGAGCTCGCGCTGCGCTCGCACGCCGCGTTGCCGCTCGCGAACGCCATCGCGGAATGGCCCGCCGACGAAGCCGGCAAGGGTCACCGAGAGCTCGCGCAGGCGCTCACCCTCGAGCTCGCCGGTGACTCCGCGGCCGCGCGCGCCGTGTACCAGGCGGCGCTCGCCGCCGACCCCTCGTGTGAAGCGGCGCTCCGCGCCATCTTGCCGAGCCTCGACGCGGAGGCGACCTCCAAGGCGTTCGTCTCGCTCGCCGAGGCCACGCCGGACCGCTCGCAGAGCGCGCTCCACCACTTGCAAGCGCTGCTCGTTTCGCCTCCTCTGGACCCGCGCGACGTGAGGGAGCGGCTCGAGCGCGCGGTCGAGGCCGATCCGACTCAGCCCCTCACCTATCGCATCGCCGAGCAGCTCGCGCGTTCGCGGGGTGACGCCGAAGAGCTCGCGCACTGGCTGCGCGCGCGGCGCGAGGTGGCCGCGGACGACGTGGCTCGCGCGCTCGACCTCGTGCGCGAGGCGCTGCTCGTCGCCGAGACGGATCTGAGCCGCGCCGCCGAGCTCCTCGGGGAAGCGGTGCGCGCTCGCCCCGGAGACGTCGGGTTGCGTGAGCTCTTCGAGCGCCTGCGCCCCGGCGCGGACTCCGAGCGCGGAGACTGGCGCGAGGCCGTCGCGGCGCAAGCCAGCCCGCGCACCAAGCCGCTGCTCCTGCTCCAGGCGGCCTTCGAGTTCGAGCGCGCGGGAGAGCCCGCCGCGGCCGCTCGAGCAGCTCGAGCAGCCGTCGAGGCAGGCGGGGGCCCGCTCGCCAACATCGTATCGGTGCGCACCGCGCTCGGCACCCCCGAGGCGGCCCGCGTCTCCGAAGAGCTCCTGAGCCGCGCGCGCGACGCGTCGGACGCGACCGAACAGCGCGAGCTCTACGAACAGCTGAGTGAGTTCGATCGCGCGCGCGGCGACGCCTCGAGCGCGATCCTGTGGATGGCGGCGCTGCTGGAGCGCTCTCCCGAGCACCTGCCCGCGCTGCGCCGGCTCGAGCAAGCGTACATCACCACCGGTCGCGACGAGGAGCTCGAACCAGTCGCTGCGGAGCTCGCTCGGCTGCTCGAAGATCGCGAAGGCGAGGGTCACGCGCGGCTCGCCGCGCGCCTGCGCCGGCGCTCGGGCGCCTGGCTCCTGACCCGCGAGATGGCCGAGCTCGCGCTGCGCCGTCCGGAGCCCCCGCTCTGGGCGATCCGCATGCTTTCGACGTTTGCGCGCGCGTCCGACGATCCGAAGATCGCCTTCGCGGCGGAGCGGCGTCTGGCTGATCGCGCGGAGCACCCGCTGGATCGCGCGACGCTGTCGCTGCGCGCGGCTGAAGCGGCCACGCGCATGGGCGAGATCGAGAAGGCGCGCGAGCTCCTCGAGTTCGCGCTCCAGCAGGCGCCGGATCACCTGATGGCGCTGACCACGCTCGCCGAGGTGCTCGAAGCCGCGGGCGATTTCCGCGGCGCGGCGAAGAGTCTCGAGGCCGTGGCCGAGGCGAGCAGCGTCGACGCCCATCGCGTCGCGGCCTGGCACCAGGCGGGGCTGCTCTGGCTCGAGCGCGCCGGCGACGAGGCTCGCGGGCGGCTCGCGCTCGAGCAAGCCGTGGCGATCGATCCGACCCACGAGGAGGCCGTGCTGCGCCTGCAGGCGCTCTACACGAGCGCCGGCGACGCGAAGTCGCTCGCGGCGCTGCTCGAGCGGCGCCTGGAGCGCGTCACCGATCCGGACGAGCGCGTCGCGCTCGAAGTCTCCCGCAGCCGGGCGCTCGCCGACGTGGGCGAACGCGAAGCCGCCAAGGCGGCGCTCTCCGCCGCGCTCGCCGAGAACCCGGAACACGTCGAGGCGCTCGAGGCCTTCGCCGATCTGTGCGTCGCCGAGGGAGACTGGGCGAGCGCCGAACAAGCGTTCATCCGCCTCGGGCGACACGTGCCCGATCCAGCGCGCCAGGCCCAGATCTACCGCAAGCTCGGTGAGCTCTACGACGGCGCCATCCCGAATCCGCAGCGCGCCGAGCTCGCCTACCAAGAGGTGCTCAAGCGCGATCCGGACGACGCCGGCACGATCGAGCGCCTGATCGCGGTGTTCGGCAAGCTCGGACAACCGGAGCGCGCCGTGGAGCTCGCGACCACGCTCCTGGAACGTTCCGCCACGACCGAGCAGAAGCGCGACCGAACGCTCGGGCTCGCGCTCGTGCTCGAGCAGATCGTCGGGGATCGAAAGCGCGCCGCCGCGGCGTTCGAGAAGGCACGCAAAGAGTGGCCGCACGACAGCGCCGTGCTCCGCGCGCTCGTGGAGCACCACCTGCGCGCCGGCGAGTCGCGCACCGTTCAGGTGCTGCTCGACCGCGCGGCCACGGACGCGCGCCGGGCGCTCTCTACCGGGCGCTTCGAGCCCGGCTTCTTCGAAACACTCGCCGCCGTGGCGGAGCTCCGGGGCGCGACCGACGCCGCGGTGGTGGCGCAGGCGACGCTGGGCGCCATCTCGGGTCAGCCCATGGCTCTGCCGGGAGCTGGCGCTGCCGCTGCCGATCCGCGGCTCGACGATCTGATCGCTCCCGAGCTCTTGACGCTCGCGCTGCGCTCGCTGCTCAAGAAGACGAGCGCGGTCGTGGACGCGGCTTACCCGGTGGACCTGAAGTCGCTTCGCGCCACGCCGCTGCCGTTCGACGCTTACACCGAGCACGCGACCGAGCTCGCCCAGGCGTTCGGGATCCGCGGCGTCGAGCTCTATTCCTCGGCGACGCTCGGGGGCGCCTGCCTGGCCGGTAGCTCGACGGTCCCTCGCGTGATCTTCGGGCAAAACCTGCTCTCGAGCACCGACGACGCCGCCCGCTATTTCCTCCTCGTGCGCGCGCTCAAGCTCGTGCAATCGGGCGCGGCCTCGCTCGCTCGCATCCCTCCCATCGAGCTTGCCCCGGTGGTCACCGGTCTGCTCGCGGTCTTCGCTCCGAACTTCACCCCGCAGGGTGTCGACGCCAAGAAGCTCGCCGACGCCAAGGCGCGCTTCCAGGCGGCGCAGCCCCAGGTGGACGACGACGTTCCGGTGCTCGCGCTCGAGGTCATCGGCACGCTCGGGAACCGCTCGACCCAGCTCGGGACTGCCTTGCAGCAATGGGCGACGCGTACCGCCTTGCTCGCCGTCGGCGATCCCTTCGGCTCGATGCGAGCGCTCGGCGTCGCGGCGGGCAGCGGTGGCGGCTTGCCCGCGGACGGCCCCGATCGTCTGCGCTGGATCGTGCGGCACGCCGAGGCGCGTGATCTTGCGGTCTTTAGCGTGAGCGACCAATACTCCGAAGCTCGGGCGCGGCTCGGCGTTCGCTCCTGACCTCGAACCTGACGCGACGGCTCTCGCGACCCCCGGTGCGGACGAGCAGCGTGTGCTCGCCGAGCACCAGCCGCCACGGTTGCCGATGCGGCACCTGCCGCTTCCCGAGGCTCTGACCGTCGAGCACGAACTCGAGCTCGGCGGTGCTCGCGACGCCGCGCGCCTCGAACACGATTTCTTGGCGCTCCGGCGCGAGCGGATCCAGGACGAACCGCGCCCCTTCCGTAGGGAACACCACCTCCGGCGCGTTCGGTTCGTCGAGCGGAGGCCCCGGGCAGCCGGGAGCGTAGCTCTTCGGCGCGAGCGGGCGCCCCACCTCCGCCGCCCAGGTCGCGTACTCCGCGGGGTAGCGCTCGAACACGCGCTCTTCCACGTTCCGGCAGGCAGGACCGGCGCGGAGCCCGCTCTGGACGTCGACGCGAATGCGCTCGTGCATGTCGCAACGCTCGTGCGGCTCCGTTCCCGGCACGAACTGCTCTCGGACGCGGTGCGCGCAGTCCGCGTGCGCGATCTTGCCGCTCAGCGCGCACACCTCCGCCTCGACCAGCGCTTCGTCGCTCACCGGAAAGGCGGGCTCCTTACCGCGCATCGCGGCCAGCATCACCTCGCGAAACAGCGGCCCCGCGCCCGTCACTCCGCTCGAGCGTACGAGCGGCGTGCCGTCGAAGTTGCCCACCCACACACCGACCGTGAGCTCTCGCGTGAAGCCGAGCGTCCAGTTGTCGCGCAACCCTTTCGAAGTGCCGGTCTTCACGGCGGTGGGGAACGGCAGCTCGAGCACTCCGCCGAGCCCGAACGAGGCGGCGCGCGCCGCGCGATCGGAGAGCATCGACGTCACGAGCGCGGCCGTCTTCGCGTCGAGCACTCGCCGTGGCTCGAGCGCCGCCCCGCCCCCCACCTCGTAGACGAGCGGGCGGAGGACTCCTCCGCGCGCGAGCGTGGCGTACGCGTTCACGAGCTCGGTGAGCCGAACTTCACCGTCTCCGAGCGCGAGCGCGGGCCCGTAGTGCTCGGCGCTCTCTCGGAGCGAGTCGAAGCCGAAACGTCTCAAGAGATCGAGCACCCGATCGACGCCCACCTTCTCGGCCGTCCACACCGCGGGCACGTTGAGCGAGCTCGCGAGCGCTTCACGCAGCCTGACCGGTCCGTGGAAGCGGCGGTCGTAGTTCTTCGGTGCGTAGACGCCGCCGCCCGCCTCGGCGCGATAGAGCTCGAGGTCGGGCAAGAGCGTCGCCGCCGTCATGCGGAGCTCGGTGATGGCAGCCGCGTAAACGAACGGCTTCAAGGTCGAGCCCGGTTGACGGAGCGCGCGCGTCCCGTCGTTCTGCCCTCCGAGCGGCGACAGGAACTCGGGAGATCCCACGTAGGCCAGCACTTCGCCGCTCGCGTTGTCCACGACCAGCACCGAGAGCGCCGTGGCTCGCGCCCCGCTGAGCTCCTCCACGGCTCGCCGAGACAACGTCTCGACCTCGCGCTGGAGTTCCGCGTCGAGCGTGGTCCGTATCTTCGCGCGGCCGCTCGTCTCTCCGGCGAGCTTTCCCTGAACCAACGCGCGAGCGAAGTGCTCGACCCCGCCGGCGGCCTGCGAGCGCGAGAGCACGAGCGGCGTCGCGAGCGCTCGCTCGATCGCCTCGGGCGCGACCAGATCGAGCCCGCGCAGGCGCTCGAGCACCCGATCGCGCCGGCGGAGCAGCCGCTCCGTGCCGCGCCGCGGATCGTAGAGCGACGGGCCGCGCGGGAGCGACACGAGAGCCGCCGCCTCCGCGAGCGAGAGCTCGCGCGCGGGCTTGTCGAAGTAGTACCCGCTCGCGGCCTCGATGCCGCGCAGGTTGGGGCCGAACTCGACGCGGCTCAGGTACTCCTCGAGGATGCGTTCCTTGTCGAGCTCGTGCTCGATGCGGAGCGCGATCGCCATTTCACGCCACTTACCGGCGACCGTGCGCGGGCGAGCCACCAGCGTGCGCGCGAGCTGCTGCGTGAGCGTGCTCGCCCCCGACACCAGCTTGCCCGCCCCGAGCGCCTGAAAGACCGCGCGGCCGACGGCGATGGGATCGACGCCGGGGTGAGAGTAGAAGCGAGCGTCCTCCGGCGCGAGCAGCGCGGGCACGACGAACTTCGACAGCTCTTCGAGCCGCTCCGGCGCCGCGATCTCACCCTGGCGGGTTCGCACGACCCGCAGGAGCCGCCCGTGGCGATCGGAGATTTCGAGGCTCGAGAGCGAGCGCTTCTCCGCGAGCGCGCGCGGCAGCGGCTCCAGCATGGCCGAGATCACGAGCGCCAGGCCGGGCAGGAGCGCCGCCAGCAGCAAGAACGCGAGCGCCCTCCGGCGACGCGTCATTGCACCTCGACCACGCTCGCCGCCGTCCGGCCGAAGGTCTCGGGCTCGTACATCTCCTCCGTCTTCGTGGGCGGCACGGCGAAGCGGCCGACGCTGGTGGCGCGCGCCAGGTAGCGGAAGTGCACCATCCCCGCGGGTAGGTCGTCGACGAAGAAGAGGGCTCGATCGTCGCGGAGCTCCCGGCGGTGCCAGACGTTCAAGTAGGCGCGCCCGTGCGCGAGCTCATCGCGCGAGCTCGGGTCACAGGACGGACAATCGGCGCTCACGCTGCCGCTCGAGCCGGGGACGTTCAGCCAGGCCGCGTTGGTTTGAAGGCTCGTGTCGACCGCCTCGAAGCCGGCCGGCAGCGGATCGTCGACCACGACGTACGACGCGGGCGACGGCGCCACGATCACGAGATCGACCACGACCAGGTCGCCGGCCTTGAAGCGCGAGATCGTGCTCTCCGGGATGGTCTCGAGCGCGGCCGTGAGCTCCGTGGGCTTCACCGGGCGCTGCGTCTTCTTGACGAAGAACCCGGCATCCAGCGCGGTGGCAGGCGGCGTGCGGCGCGCGTACTTCAGCCGGAGCTCGTAAAAGAGCGTGCCGCTGCCGTCTTTCTCGAGCAAGAGAGCCGGCCCGCCGGCGACGAGCGCGCTCATGGGGGACGAGCTCGACTCGCTGAAGATCCCCTTGCCCTTTGCGTTCAGGGTGGCGAGCGTCTGCCCGCCGAGCAGGGCCTTGGCGGTAAAGTCGGGGCTCTCCGTCTCGCGCAGGCGCCGGTAGTCGTCGAGCGCGACGAGCGTGAACGCGGTCTCCTGCGTCGAGCGCCAGCGGCCGCGCTCTCGCGCGTCGAGCAAGCCCCGCACGAGGCGCGTCGCGAGCTCGTGCTCGGGCTTCGCGGCGAGGAGCGCCCGGAGCACGATCGCCGTCGTGCGCGTCGGCGAGTCCATGAGCGCGGCGTACTCGTCGCCGACGTTCTCCACGAATTTCGCTGAATTTCCCGAGATCCTGAGCGAATTCTCGAGCTCGCGCAGCGACGTCTCTCTCATCTCGGCCGGGCCCTTGCCGATGGCGAGCGCGTGCAGGAGGAGCGCCTGCGAGAAGATCGGGAGCTCCTTTCTCCGCTCCCAGATCTTCTCGGTGTAACCGTGGTCGGGAGCACCGAGCTCGGCGAGCACGTCCACGGCGAACGCGGCGACCGCCGGGCGCTCGTTCACGAAGTTCGCGAGCCAGCGCTTCAAGAAGTCGCGGCCGCGCTTCAAGCTCTGCTCGGGGACGGGCGCGCCGGCCTTCTGCGCCTCCTCGAGCACCCAGAGCGCGTAGGGCGTCACCCAATCCGAAGCCCAAGGAGAATCGGGCCACATCCCGAACCCACCGTCGCCGCGCTGGCGCGCGACGATCTCCGCGATGGTCTTGTCCCGCACCGTGACCGCGTTCTTCGGGAGCGCGAGATCGAACGCCCTGGCGAGGTCGGTGAGCGGACCGAGCGGCAAGAGTCGGCTCGCGAGCTGCTCCGTGCAGGCGTAGGGATACTCGATCAGGTCCTCCATACCGGCGTCGACACCCACGAGCGCGCTCGACGAGAGCGCCACGTCGACGCCCCCGACGTCGGAGCGCAACGCCGCGAGATCGCCGAGCTTTTCGCTCACACTCTGTTTCGTCTCGCCGTAGACCGCGACCGTCTCGAGCACGGCGGGCACCTGGATGCGGCGCTCGAGCGAGGCCGCGTCGCGCGCGCCGCTCGAGCTCGCGAAGAACCCGATCTTCAGCGTGCCGACCTTCGGCGCCGAGAGCTTGAAGCGCACCTCGCCCGACGCGTCCTTCCCGAGCTCGAGCGTCTGCTCGGCGGGTCCCTGGAGCTCGGCGCCGCTGACCTCGGCGCGGACGGTCACACGCCCGGGAGTGATGCCCTTGGCCGCGATCACCGCCGCCGCCTCGAGCGTGTCCCCGGCTCGCAAGAAGCGCGGCAGCGCGGGACGGATCATCAGCGGCTTGCTCGCCGTGACCCTCGCCTCCCCGAAGCCGTAGCGATCGTCCCCCGACACCGCGACCGCCATCACTCGATACGTCGTGAGGCTGTCCGGCAGCTTGAAGCGCACCTTCGCCCTGCCCTGGGCGTCGGTCACGACCTTCGGATCGAACAGGGCCACTTGACGGAAATCCTGCCGTACCGCTCCGAAGCCACCACCGCCGCCGTCCATCCCCTTGTCGGCTCCGAGGGCCGCGAAGTCGGCGAGCGAGATCTTGGCCAGCCCCTCGCGCGTCTCGAGCGTCGCGACCGCGAGCGCCCGCGGCGCGCCGAAGACGGGGACCGGATCGGGGGTACGGTAGCCGGTGAGCATCAGGACGCCCTCGTCCACCGCGTAGACCGTGAGCTCCGTGCGCGCAGGCTTTCCGCCGCGATCGAGCACCTGCAGATCCACCTCCGCTTCCTGACCGGGCTGCAGATCGCTGCGGACCGGCTTCACCTGCACTTGCAGGCGCCGCGCTTCGGGATCGATCGGCAGCTCGGCGTAACCGTAGCGGTACGCCGGGCCGAGCGGCTCGTTCTTGCCCGCGCCGCGCGGGACGATCAGGTGCACGCTGACGAAAGCGTTGGGAGCAAGCTCGGGCGTGACCTTGACGCTCACCGTGGGCGTCGCTCCGGTGAGCTTCACTCGCTCGACGTGGTAGACGCCGGCTCGCTCCGTCGTGACGAGCGCCTCCGCCTCCTTGAACGGCGACTTCACGAGGAACCGGGCGGTCTCCCCGACGCGATACTGCTTCTTGTTCGGGACGATCTCGAGCGCGGCTCGATCGTTGTCACCCCAGCCGAACTCGCCCGCGCCGATCCCGTAGAGGCCGATCGCGGCCTCGACCGCGCGCTTCTCCGAGTCCTCGCTCCGCGCGCGCACCAGGTAGTAGCCGGCGCGATCCGCCTTGAGCCGGCACGAGGCCGGCGTCTGTTGCGTGGTGAGCGAGCAGCGCGCCACCACCTCGTCCACCGTCTTCGACACGGCGTGCGAGTCGCCGTCGCCGAGGTCCTGCCGGGTGTACGTCCAGCGCCGCCGCACGAGCTCGAGCTTGACGTTCTTGCCGGCCAGACGATCACCCTTGGGGGTTACTGCGACGACCTCGGGGGCGAGCTCCTTGGGCGCTTCGAAGAAGTAGTCGTCCGGCGTCTTCACGCCCAGGTAGTAAGTGGCCGGGTGGACCAGCACGCTGCCCTGAGCCCCCTGCGCCTGGCGCGTCGGGTCCGTGACCTCGGCGTTCAGGACCACGCGCTCGGGGAAGCGCTGGTTCGGCAGGTCGATGCGCTGCGGGAGCGCGAGCTTGCCCTGAGCGTCGAGGGCGGCCTCTCCGTCGCGCAAGTTCCCCGCCCCGAGCGCCGCCTCGTTCAGGTCGACGTAGTAGACGCTCGCGTCCGTCACGAAGCCTTCGTGCCGCGGGACCACGAAGGACGCGGGCTCCCGCGCGAAGTTGTAGATCACCTTGGCGCCGCCCATGGGCGCGCCGTAGAGGTAGTCGCCGCGCACGACGAAGCCTGGATCGGCTCCCCGGAAGACCTCGCGCTCTCGCGTCTCGACCGCGACCTTGAACTCGGCCGGCCGATACTCGGCGACGTCGAAGTACGCCGAGAGCTCGCCGCTCTTGTCCGCGGTGCGCGCGACCAGGTGGCAGGTCCCGAGATCCACCGTGGCCGGCAGCTTGACCTTGGCCGAGAAGGTCCCGAACTCGCCGACGCTGACCCGCTGCTTGCCGATCTCCTCGCCGTTCGGCGCGCTCAAGACGACCTCGTAGGCGCGCCCCTTCGGCGTAGAGTTTCCCGTCGTCGTCTCGTCGCGCACGATACCCTTGAACTTTACCTCGTCGCCCGGCCGGTACACGCCGCGCTCCGTGAAGAGGAGGCCGTAGGTGTCGAGACGCCCCGAGAGGTCGACGTTCACCGGAACGCGCCAGGGCGAGAGGTGATCGCTCACCCGCTCGAAGGTGTAGTCCGTCCCCTTGCGCGCCACGATCAGCGCGTGCTGATCGTAGTCCTCGAACTCGGGCACGAAGTCCGTCGCCGGGACGTTGACCAGACCACGGGAGTCCGCGCGATAGCTCTTCGTGGGACCGTTCGGGAGCGAGACCGAGACCTCGGCGTCCGGCACGGAACGCCCGGTCTCGAGGCTCGTCACCCAGAGCAGGGACCCGAAGCGCGAGAGCTTGCCGGTGATCGCGAGGTCGCTCACCTTGACGAGCTGGCTGTAAACGCGCTGATCGCGCTCGCGCGGCTGCTTGTAGCTCGCCGCGATCCCGAGAACGCCGCGCCCGCCGTCGAGCAGCGCGGCGGGGTCGATCTCGCGACGCCCCACCTGGTTCTTGCCCACGCTCGAGGTCACGCGCTCGCGTGAGGAGCCCTTGATGCGCGAGAGCTCGTTCAGGAACGTGCCTCCCGCCTCGAAGGCGATGTCTCGTAGCCGCTCCGGCGTCACGCGCGCCTGTACGAGATCGAAGTTCGGCACGTTCAAGTAGCCGACGGGGATGGGCCTGGTGCGGCTCGCCTGGAGCGCCTCTCCCTCGATGCCGATGGCGAGCGCCGCGGGCCTGTCACCGAAGCGCAGCGTCTTGTTGAAGCCGCGCGTCAGAGACTGTCCGTGCCGATCTCGGAGCGCAGGGTCGAGGCGGACGACGTAGCTCGTCGCGGGTTTGAAAGAGGCATTGATCGAGTAGTACGACGAAAGGCCGTCGTCCTCTTGCCACTCGGGCCAGCGGACCGCGACCTCGGGCGTGATCGAGAGCGCCTTCTTGAGCTCGCCGAACTTCACCTCGTTGTTGAATTCGAGCATCAACGAGGACCCCGGCAGGCAGCCCCCGAGCTCCGCGTCGTCGTAACAGGTGAGGTTCGACACCGCGAGCGGGTCGTAGGTGCGAACGCTCAAGATCTGCACCTCGCCCGCGGGCAACTTGCCCTCGAGCCCGGAAAACTTCTCGTCGATCACGAACCGAAAGGAGCTCGCGAGCGCAAGCGGCGCCTTGGGGCTCACCTGAACGCGCTTCGGCTCCTTCGGATCGAGGCGCGCGGCCGCGAAAGCGAGCGGCTTCGCCGCCTTCGCTCCGACGAGCTCGAGCTTTCCGTGGCGCTCGAGCTCGACGGGGTCGACCGCCTGATTGAAGAAGAGCTCGAACTTCGTGGTCGGGACCAGCCCTTCGCTGCCGTTGCCCGGCTCGCTCTGCACGAGCTTCGGTCGCGGTGTGCGAAACGAGAAGCGGTACGCCTCTCCGAGCTTTGCTCCGTCGAGCGCCGTGAGCGTCCCCGGGACCTCCACCGTGTACTCGGTCGCGTTCGGGAGCTTGGTCGAGTCTGGAATGAAGCGCAGCGCTCGCCCGCCTACCCACGTCCACTTGCCCGCAATCGCGGGCGTGATGCCGATGGGCGGCGGTGGGGCATCGATCTCGAGCGCCCTGAGCGCGCGGCTGAAGACGACGCTGATCTCGGAAGTGGCCGGAGCGTCTTCCCGGGGACCCGCGAACACCACACGAAACGCCCCCTCGTCCGCGCGGGCTCCGCGTTCCTGGCCCGGAGAAAGCGTCCCCCCGGGAGCCGGCGCCTGACCGCTTCGAACGCAGGCGGCAGCAGCACCCAACGCGAGCAACCATACGAGTCGGGTTCGTCTCGTGGACTTCTGAATCAAGGAGGCCTCCGGCGCCGGAGTCAGCAACGGGCGTGCCCGGGCTGCAATCACCGCCACCGAGCGCGAAATTCCAGGCGCTACCGGTGGTTACCGTCGAGGACGGCCGCGGGGCTCGTGGTTCGCCGGACACGCGCTGGTTCCACTCTGAACACGCCGCCGTCCGCCCACCGGACTGTGGGCCTGCGCGTGGTAGGGAAAGAGCAGTGCACTCTCGCCTGCCGCTCGCCTTGCTCGCCCTCACGCTGTACGCGAGCCCTGCGACCGCGGAAGAAGCCGCAGCGAGCTCGACCCGAACGCTCGCGGCCGCTCGCACGGAGCGCGCACGCGCGCTCGCGGTTCGGGGTGACACGGCGCAGGCCCTCGGCGCCTACGCGGAAGCGCTGAAGCTGGACGAGACCTATGGCCCCGCCTGGCTCGGGTTCGGCGAGCTGCGCGAGCTCTTCGGCGACTCGAAAGAGGCAGAGCTCGCCTACACGCGGGCGCTCGACTTTCCCGACACTCGCGCGCGAGCGTTCGAGGCGCGCTCACGCCTCTTCGACCGAACCGGCCGCGCCGACGAAGCGCTCCGAGATCTCGCCGCCGCCTGCGAGCTCGAGGCCACTCCGGCGCGCCTGCGGGAGCTCGGTCGCCGCTTCGCCGCTCGGCGCGCCTGGCCCGCCGCGCTGGCTACCGCGCGCCGACTGCTCACGTTGCTCGACCCGGGATCGTCCGAAGCACGCTCGGTGGCGATAGAGGTCCAAGCCTTGTCTCGGCTCTCCGCAGAGACGGATCCCGTGCGACTCGGAAGCAGCGGAAGGGGCTGGATCCGACGCGCGCTCGCCCGCGCGGGCAGCCGCAAGCGCTAGGACCTCACTCTACGGCGCGCGGAAGCTCGCGCCCTGGTCGTCGGACACGAGGAGGCCGTAACTCTGACCGCTCCGCTGCGCGGCGCCGTGGAGCACGAGCCGCTTACCGAGCGCGAGCAGCCGCGTGGGGGCTCGCACGTCGGCGCCGTAGTTTCCGTATTCCTCGTCGTCGAAGGCCACGGTGAGCGGCGTCCAGGACTGCCCGCGATCGCGCGACGAGCTCACCCGCACGAGCTTGCCCATCCCGAACGCTATCACCGTCACGTTCGAGACTCGGGCAACGTCCGTGGCGTAGTCGAGCAGATCCGGCATGCCCGGCAGGTTCGGCCCCGCCATCTTCGTGCAGCTGCGCTCGTACTCGCAGAAATAGAGGAACGGCACGCGCTCCTTCGGCGAGCGCGCCAAGACCACGAGGCCGCCCGCGTCACAGGCCGACGCGACGACGCTGTACGTCGCGGGCATGAGCGGGGTCACGGCGGGATCACGCCCGATGGCGATGGAGCTGACCGTGGTGAACGAACCGTCCTGGCTCGACCCGAACCCGAAGCCACGCCCGTCGGAGTCGATCGCACACCGATCGCTGATCGAGTCGACGACGCTCGTCGGCCACGCCTTGAAGGTCACTCCGCCGTCGGTGCTGCGATAGGCACCGACGCGTTCACCGCGCCCCTGCGCGAGCACCCAAGCGTTGCGATCCGCGCGCACCGAGCGGTACGCAGAGCGCGACCCCGGCAGCCCCTTCCCGATCGCAGGGCGCGACGGAGCGATGGGGTGGACCGCCTCCTTGGCGTCGAGCGACGTTTGAACGAGCTTGGTGTAACCGTCCCGAACGAAGGGCCACGCGAGCTTGGCGCGCTCGATCACGGGCTCGGGGCCGACGTGAAGCGAGGCGAGGTCGACGGGCGGCTCCCCCGAGCGCGTCTTCGTGCCGTACTCTTCGAAATCGGCGGCCTTTCGAGCGTGCGCGCGCTCGATGTCCGCTGACCCGGTCAGCTTGTACGCGAGCTTCGCGCAGCGCGAAAACGGTGTCTCTTGCGGCCCGGCCGAGACCAGACGCCGCCGCACCAGGCGCTCGAAATCGTGAACCCCCGAGCTTCTCACCAAGCCGGGACCGGTCGGTCCTGCCATGCAGGCCGCGTAATCAGCGAGACCGGACGCGAGCGTGTGCACCTCCCACGCGGCTACGGCGCGCGGGTAGAGCCAAAGCGAGATGCCCCCGACGAACGCCAAGAACACGAGCGTGCGCAGGCGAATCGGGGGCTTCGACCACTCGGCGCCATCCGCGTTCGCGGACGTCGCGGAAGCAAGGGGCATGACCTACCGTTTATGAACGGTTCGGTCATTTCGGCCAAGTTTCTCGGCCGAACGGGCCAGCGA
>JAEZYO010000534.1 GCA_023419055.1 Pseudomonadota bacterium
GATGAGCACACTGCCCGGCGTCACGACGACGCGGTCACTCGGGATGATGGGCGCGCTCGAGCTCGGCGAAGGCGGCTACCTCGAGCGCGCCGGCTGGCGTGTCTACGCGGAAGCGCTCCGGCGCGGCGCCTACCTTCGTCCGCTCGGCAACGTCGTGTACATCGCCCCGCCGCTCAACATCCCGGACGCCGATCTCGAGGAGCTTCTCGCGATCGTGTCCGACTCGGTGCAGGCGGTCGTCCGGGCAGCTTGACCTCACGAAGCGAAGCCGTAGGCTGAGGGCCACGTAAAGACGATGGCTCAGCGCAAACATTACCTCTTCGTGTGCGTCAACCGCAGGCCCGACGGGACGCCCAAAGGTTCGTGCGCCGCGCGTGGCGCCGTCGAAATCCACGAGAAGCTGAAGAGCATGCTGAAAGAGCGCGGGCTCGCCCAAAGCGAGGTGCGCGCGTGCACGTCGAGCTGCATCGACACGTGCTGGGCGGGCCCGTGCATCGCGGTCGAGCCTGACAACTTCTTCTACGGCCGCGTCACGCAGGCCGACTTGCCCGAGATCGTGGACGCCTTCGAGAAGGGCACGCGCGTGGAGCGCCTCGTCTTGAAGCCCGAGGATTACATCGAGCCGAGAGAGCTCAGGCAGAAGGGGTGAGTACTTCGATGGCGAGTCCGCTCGTGCTCGATCCGAAGACCAGCGCGCTCGTCGTCATCGACGTGCAGGAGAAGCTCGCGCGCAGCATGCCTCCGGAGCGCCTGCAGGCGCTCGAGCGCTCTTCCCGGATCCTGCTCGGCGCCGCCCGCGAGCTCGGGGCTGCCGTCCTCTACACCGAGCAGTACCCGAAGGGGCTCGGCGCCACCTTGCCGTCCATCGCGACGGAGCTCGAGGCCTGCGCGGCGAGACGCTTCGAGAAGCTCGATTTCAGCGCCTGCGGCGCCGACGGCTTCGAGCCCGCTCTCGCCGAGCTCGGAGCTCGAGCGGTCGTACTGGTCGGCATGGAGACGCACGTGTGCGTGTGGCTCACGGCGCGCGATCTCCTCGAACGCGGCTACTCCGTGCACGTGCCCGTCGACGGCGTGGCTTCACGGCGCGACGATCACCGCGAGGTCGGCGTCGAGCTGTGTCGCGCCGCCGGCGCCACCGTCACGACGAGCGAGACGGTGGCGTTCGACTGGCTCAAGCGAGCCGGCGGAGAATCGTTCAAGAAGGTCAGCCAGCTCATCCGGTGAGGGGCTCAGCCCTCGCTCGGCTTGTCGCCTTCGGGGGCGTCGGCAGGCGCGGCAGCTTCCGCCGGAGCGTCGGCCGGCGGGGCCACTACGGGCCCTTCGGGGCGCCGACGCATCGGGATGCGCAGCCGGCCCTGGCCCTGCGCGAGCAGTCCACCGATCGCCTTGTCGAAGAAGCCGCGCAAGAACGGCACCTCGTGCGGCGGATCGGTCACGAGCCCGGCGGCCTCGATCACCTTCATCGCGGCGACCACCTCGAGCGCGCGCGTCTCACCCTCGCGGTTGAGGATGCTGAAGGCGCTGTCCTTCATCAGCTTCACCAGCTGCGCCCGGCGCTCGGGCGTGAAGTAGCGATCGCACGCCGACTTCACCTCTTCTTCCAGGCGGGCCGCGAGCAGGTCCGTGGGCGGCTCCTGACCCGGCTCGAGCGTCTCGCCGACACGGGCGAGGAGCTCGTCCACGGCGGGGCCCGGAGCGGCCCAGCCACGGAACTCGGGGAGCGCGTGCAGGAGCGCCGACTTCTTGGCGAGCTCCTTCGCGTCGTCGTCCGCGAGCTCGAGCCCCTCGGCGTCGAACGGGTGATCCACGGCGTTGCTCGGAACCGGCTCGAGCAGGCTCTTGGCGGTCGCGAGCCCGAGCGGCTCGAGCAGACCGCGCTCTTGCTGGCGCTTGCGTGCCTCGGCCACGCGCTGCCTCGCCCACTCCACGGGCACCTTGACCGGCTTGTACTCGCCTCCGCGGAGCGCGTTGTTCAGCGAATCGCGGAGCTGCGACTGGCTGAGCTCCATGATGTCCACCCGCTGCACGCCGACCGCCTCGTTCAAGAACAGAAACGCCGAGCGCAGGCGACTCGTCTTGGTGCGCGCCGCCACCACGAGCAGCGTGGTTCCGACCGAGTCGGGGGCGAGCAGGTACGCCTCGAAGCTCTCCCTCTCGGGCGCGCCGGCGACGTGCGTCACGCTCGAGCGCGAGGGGATCGCGATGCCGCGCGACTTGAGCACGTTGATGCCGCGGCGCGCGGCCTTGCGCGAGGCGCCGCTGCCACGCTCGGCGATTTCGTTCACGGCGGCGGCGTTACCGGCCTTGATCCAGGCTCCGATCAGCGCTTCGGCGGAACCGCCCGCCTTGGCCACGGCGTCGAGCGCCGCGTCGGCGCTCGCACCCACGAGCGAGGCGTCGAGCTGTTGATCGGAATCGGTACTTGCGGTCTTGGACATACTGGTCTCCTGAAAAAGTTTCGCTCATTCGAAGAGAGCGATGGCGTCGATTTCGACGCGCACGCCGCGCGGTAACGCAGCGACTTGAACGGTGGATCGAGCCGGTGGGCTCTCGCCGAAGTACTCGGCGTAGACTTCGTTGACGGCCGGAAAATCCGCGAGGTCCGTGAGGTACACGGTGGTCTTGACCACGCGCGAAGGCGAGCTCTCCGCCGCTTCGAGCACGGCGCGCAAGTTGTCGAGCACGCGACGCGTCTCCTGGCGAATGTCGCCCGTCACGAGCTCTCCCGTCTTCGGGTCGAGCGGGATCTGCCCCGACAAGAAGAGGAGCTTTCCACCCCTCACCGCTTGGGCGTAAGGGCCGATGGGAGCCGGCGCGTCCGACGAGACGAATGCCTTTTTCTTGGCCATGGCGAGCTACTTCGACGACCCCGGGGGTTGCGCACCCCGAAGGCCGCGCATCGTGACCCGAGCCGGGCGCCGAAGCAACAACCGGACGCTTTCAGTCGACCGGGCGACGCCCGTCGATGGCGCGCCCCAGCGTGATCTGGTCGGCGAACTCGAGATCGCCGCCATGCGGAACGCCGCTTGCGATCCGGGACATTTTCAGCCCTCTGCCGCCGAGCTCTCGCGCCAGCAAGAGCGCCGTCGCCTCACCGTCCACCGACGGCGGCGTGGCGAGGATCACCTCGGTCACTCCGTCCGCGTCGAGGCGGCGGAAGAGCGCCGGCAAGGGTAGCTCGTCGGGGCCGATCCCGTCGAGCGGCGAGAGCAACCTGCCGAGGACGAAGTAGCGCCCGCGCATGGCGCCGCTCCGCTCGATGGCGAGCAGATCTTGAACTTTCGCCACGATGCAGAGCACGTGCGAGTCGCGGCGCGAGTCCCGACAAATCGGGCACTCCGCGCGGCCGTCCTCGGCGATTTCGGCGATGTTGTTGCAGCGCTCGCAGGGGCGCACGTGCTCGGCGAGCTCGAGGAGCTCTCGGCCGAGGTCGCGCGCGAAGTCGTTCGGGCCGACGAGGTGCATCGCGAAGCGCTGAGCCGTCTTCTCTCCGACGCCGGGCAGGCGGGCGAAGAGCTCGATGATGCGTCGTAAGCGGGAGGGAAGCACGGGAAGCCCGCGCAGGATAACCCCGCGCGGGCGCCGAGCAAGATCGAAGGGCGCGCCCCCTCGAACTAGTTGTTGGTCGGGTCGAAATCGAGGTTGAGCGGCGCGTCACCAACGCCGTCCAGCCCGGCCTGGATGGTGTAGACCGCGTTACCACCCTCGCCGCAGACGAAGCTCTGGGCAGCGTCGTCGCCGTCGGACTCGCAATCGTCGCGCAGGTCGTAGACCGAGATCGCACCCTCTCCGGTGGAGGCGTCGACGGAGAAGTTCGGCAGCTCGTCGTCCTCGTTGGGCCCCGGGAAGATGACGTCGACCTGGCCGTCGTCGGACTTGATGCTACCGCCGGTCGCATCGTCAGAAATCGAGGCAAACTGGACCAAGACGTCCAGTCCGGTTTCGAGACCGGTCGAGACCACTTCCACGTTGTCCGAGATGCCGCGAATTTCGATGTTTCCGCCGCACTTGGCGCGGGTCATCGTCACGGTCGCCGAGCCGTCGAGATCGCAGTCGCCGACCGAGCTCTTGTTCTCGAGCTCCACCGAGGGCGACAGCGCCGTGAAGTTCACGATCACGTCGCCCGGGTTCAACTCGCCGCCGCCCTGGTTCACGACGCGGAGGGCGCCGTCGAACTCGGGGGGAAGATTGACCGTGATCTCGGCGCCGAGCTCGTCGCTCGAACCAGACCCGCGATCGGTGCGCGCGATGTAGGCCTCGTCGTCCTCCGACCACTCGAAGCTCGCCGAGAACTTGTTCTCGATCTCGTCCTTCGCCTCCGCGTCCTTCGAATGACCGCGGTACGTGAACGGCTCGAACGTGATGCTGATCTTGCCCGCGTCGAGGCCTTCGTTCACGTGGATGGTGCCCTTGATGTTGTCGACGACCAAATCCCTGCCGGGCTCGTAGTCGACCTCGATGGTCTGCTCGGCGCCAGCAACCGTGAATTTCTTGAGGGACTCGGCGCACACCGCGTTGTTGCCCTCCTCGGTCTCGCAGTTCGAGGTTTCGCAGCCCGAAGCCGCGAGCAACAGACTCAACGAGAAAGCAGACAAAGCCAGCGAGCGAAAGCGGGGATTCATGAAAGTACCTCTCTTGTGCTCTTACGCCTGCGGGCTCGGTCCCCTTCCTCGTGGGGCGCCCTCGCTCGTCAGGAGCGCTTCACTATAGACGAGGATCTCGCCTCACGGAAACCCGCCCGACGGGCTACAAGCCTACGGAATTGCGCGCTTTCTCCCGAAAGCGCCGCAGCAGGTCCCGCGCCACCGGCCCGACGGCTCCCGAGCCGATCGGCGCCCCGTCCACCGCCACGACGGGCACGACTTCCCGAATGCTCGAAGTGATGAGGGCCTCCTCCGCCCGGAGCAGCCGCTCGAGCGGGACCGACCTTTCTTCGACCGACAGCCCGGCTTCACGCGCGAGCTCGAGCACGAAGTGGCGCGTGATTCCGACGAGGATCCCCGCCGACGCCGGCGGAGTCACGAGCCTTCTCCCCTCGAGCAAGAAGACGTTCGAGGTCGACCCCTCGAGCACGTGCCCTTCACGATCCAAGATCAGGGCCTCCGCCGCGCCCGCCTTTCGAGCTTCTCGCATCGCGAGGACCGAGATCAGGTAGTTGACGAGCTTCGCCCCGGTCGCGTCCGCCTCGTCGGCGAAGCGCTGGGTCCGGTAAGAGATGGTCTTGATGCCTTGCTCGTAGAAGCTCGCGGGCGGCGCTTCGAGCGGCATCACGAGCACGACGTACATCGGGTTCTTGGCGAGCCCCGGGTCCAGCCCGAGCGTCTCACCCGAGCCGCGCGTGATCATGATCCGGATGAAGGCTTCCGCGTTGCCCGCCGCGTCCACGACCTTCAGCACCTCGCTGCGCAGCGTCTCGAGCGGGACCGGCAGCTCGATGTACACGCGACCTGCGCTCTCCGACAGTCGCTCGAGGTGCCGGTCGAGCGCGAACGGCGCACCGCCGTAAGTGCGGATCGTCTCGAAAACGGCGTCTCCGTACAGAAAGCCTCGGTCGAAGACGCTCACCTTGGCGTCCTCGGGGTCGAGGATGCGCCCGTCGATCATCGCGAGAGTAGCCATGCTGGTCCGCCGTCCACGTGGACTCGCCCGTCCCTACGGTTCTACGCCCACGACCTCGCGTCCGCCCGCCCAAACGAGCTCGACCTGAAGCGGCACGTTCGACTTCACCTCGATACGCGGCTTCTCGTCTTGGCTCGAGCGCTCCGCGCAACGAAGCTCGAGGGTGCCGTCCGCGCCGAAAGGATAGCGGTCGACGCCGAAAGCTTCGAGGCGCCGGACGTCCCAGAGGAGCTTGTTCTCGCGCGGCTCGGGGCGAAGCCCGAAAATGTACTCGAAGAGCACGGCGATAGGCGTGATGCCGGTCCAGCCGACGAAGTCCTTCCGCCCTCGCCCCTGTGAGGGAACGTCAGGCGCGTGGTGCTCCCAGACGCTGCCGGTCTCCTGATAGGCCCCGAGCATGTTGAAGTAGTGGTTTTCGGCGATCGAGTAGGCCAGCTCGTCGAGGCCGTGCTCGGTGAGCCCCCGTAGCACCATGTAGTTGGTCGGCGGCCAGACGCCGCCGAGCCAGAGCCCGCCGTTCGGGTCGTAGCCAGGGGTGTCCGCCGACAGACTCGGCACGCGGTGCACGCGCTTGAACTCGCTCGGCTCTTCAAGGTGTTGCACGAAGGGGCGGAGCCGCTCCTTCGGAACGATGCCCGACAGGAGAGCCCAGTACGCGGCGATCGTCTTGACGTCCGTCACGCGGGTCTGGTCGCGGTGGAGGTCGTGGTAGAAACGGGTGCTCTCGTCCCAAAGGTGTTCGTTCACCCACGGACCGAGGGTCGCAAGCTCCTGCGCGAAGCTCGGAACGTCCTCCTCGCGGCCGA
The DNA here is from genome assembly GCA_023419055.1 of Pseudomonadota bacterium. Next base: position 6,426 of record JAEZYO010000534.1, read on the forward strand.
GCTCGACCGCCATGGCCAAGATGATGCGATCGTTCAGGAGGGCCTGGAGGTTCGTGTCGATCCACGTCCGGTGCGCGTGCTCGTACGCGACGTGCGCGCCCTCCGGCGTGCGCGGCTGGTTGTCCATACCGCTTGCGAGGCCCGTGCCCCAGTACGCGCCGTTCGGCCATGTCCGGTAGCGGCGATGCCACTCTCCATGCGCCACGAGCGCGGGGAACACGTCGGCCAGTCGGCGGCGGTCGCGGCAAAACCTGTAATATTCCCACTCACTCAGCGCGAGCACGTTGGGCCCGCTGCCCACCGGATCGAAGCGGCTGTAGCAGTCTCCGCCGTCACTCTCTCGCAGCTGCCGGCAGATGCCGCCGTCGGGGTGCTGCTTCGCGTAAAAGTTGTCGAGGGTGTTCTGGAACTTCCACGCGCGGTCGCCGTAGCGACCGAACAGCGTGATGAACACGGTGTCCCAGAGGTAGAGATTGTCGCCGAACATCGTCGACGAGTAGTCGGTGGCGAACCCGTTCTCGTCGGTGGCCGGGCGGAAGTTCGAGAACGCGATCTCCCAGCAGCGCGAGTAGCACTCGACCGCTTCCGGGTGCGAGGGCCAGTACGGGACCGGGAGCGTCGTCGCGATGGCTTCGGCGTACCTCGGCCACGGCATGATGTTGCGTCTTGGACGCTTCCGGGCGGCGTACTCGTCGGCGAAGCGATTGCGAACGTACGTCTGCGCGTAGCCGTCGTCGCGGAGAGTATTTCGCAAGTTGAGCGGGTTGCGCATCGCGTAAAGATGGGGGCGTGCTCGGTGAAATTCTGTAACCGAGGTCTGTCGAAAAACGCCATACCACTCGCTCAGAAGCGCCGCGAGAGCCTGCTTCGCCCGGCGACTCCCGAAACCACCTGTGCTACCGGTTTGGCCCCCTCTGCACTAGGAATGGGACCCCCCAATGGCTGACCAGCTCAGCTCCAATCTGGCTGCACTCAAAATCGACCGCTCTGCCCCCAACCCCGGGGGCGGTCGTCTGCGCGGCCTCTTGACCTTCGTCGTCGTGATCGGTGGCCTCGGGGCCGCCTACGTCTTCGGTCGCCCCTATCTCGAGGCCAAAATCTTCAAGGCGGAGGTCGAGGTCACGGAGATCGCGACGGTATCTCCAGCTCAGGCGACGGTGGAGCTCACTTCCACGGGTTACGTGGTCCCCCAGTCGCTCACCAAGGTCGCCCCGAAGGTGATGGGCAAGGTCTCGAAGCTCTTGGTGAAACAGGGGCAGGAGGTCGAGGCGGGCGAGCTCTTGTTCGAGATCGACCCCGCCGATCAGAAGGCCAGCATCGCCACGGCAGCGAGTCAGGCCGCCGCTGCTCGCGCTCGTGCCCAGACCTCTCGAGCCAACCTGGCTGAAACGGAGCAGCAGCTCAAGCGAGCCGAGTCGCTCGCCAGCGAGGGCCTCGGCCCGAAATCGGCAGCGGACGACCTCGCGGCCCGCGTCACCTCCTTGAAAGAGGCGGTGAAAGCCGCCGACGCGGAGGCCGCAGCTGCAGGTACGCTCGTCAGCGCTCTGAACATCAACCTGGGCAGCTTCACGGTAACGGCGCCCATCAACGGCACCATCGTGAACAAGCCTCCGGAAGTCGGAGAGTTCGTCGGACCCCAGCCCGCGGGCATTGCGGCGGACATGGGCGGCGTGGAGATCGCTGATTTTTCCACCCTCATGGTCGAAACCGACGTCCCGGAGCAACGGCTCAGCCAGGTGAAGCTCGGGGGCCCGACCGAGATCGTGCTGGACGCTTATCCGACCAAGCGCTTCCGCGGCAAGGCGGTGGAGATCATGCCCAAGGTGAACCGGTCCAAGGCGACCGTCACCGTCAAGGTGGCCTTCGTCGATGATCGAGAAGGCGTGCTCCCCGAAATGGCGGCGCGCGTCAGCTTCCTCTCGAGTGAGCTCGACAAGGAGCAGATGAAAGCTCCGCCCAAGGTGATCGTTCCGGGCAGCGCCGTCGCCACCATCAACGGCAACAAGGCCGTCTACGTCTACGACGACGGGCAGGTGCAGCTCCGGCC
>JAEZYO010000588.1 GCA_023419055.1 Pseudomonadota bacterium
CCCCCAGCCCGTGCCGAACACGAGAAGGACCGGCTTGCCCTCGCTCGAGAGTCGTTCTCGCGCGTCCGAGAAGGTCGTATCGTCGCTCCGCCCCTGCGCGCTCGTCGTCCAGATCTCGACGTCTCCGCCGAGCTCGCGCGTCGCGTCGGCGATCGCGGAGACCACGCGCACGTTCCCCATCGCCGGCGAGCGATCCGGGATCCGTTTCGCGCCCGAGCCCGTGGTCCAATGATCGCGCACGCGCTCGGCGAGCGTGCGCTGCGCGGCGATCGGGTGCACGACGAAGTAGTCGCTCAACCCGTAGGTGTAAGCGCTCCGCGCGATGTCGTGGAGATCGAGGTTCGTGATCGCGGTCGTTACCACCGCGCGCTGCCGATCGAGCACGGGGTAGTGCACCAGGGCGCAGGCCAAGCGTCTCATGGTTTGGGCTTTCTCTTCGGAGCGAGGTGCTCGGCCGTCACGAGCTCGGGGCGGCGGACCTTCGTCCTCTCGAGCGACTGGCCACGCCGAAAGGCCTCGATTTTCGCGTGATCCCCGCTTCGCAGCACCTCGGGCACCTCGAGGCCACGGAAGCTCACGGGGCGAGTGTAGTGCGGGTACTCGAGCAATCCCGAGCACTCCGGGCTGAACGACTCCTCCTTCGTGGAGTCGAGGTTCCCGAGCACGCCGGGGAGCAGGCGTATCGTCGCTTCGATCACGCACATGGCCGGCACTTCTCCGCCGGTGAGCACGAAGTCCCCGAGCGAGAGCTCCTCGTCGACGAAGCTCCGGACGCGCTCGTCGAAGCCCTCGTAGCGACCGCAGATCAGCGTGATCGCCGGGACCTCCGCGAGGCGCCGCGCCGCGCTCTGCTCGAAGCGTGCACCCTGCGGGGTGAGCAGGATGCGTCGCGAGCGCTCGCCGCCGAAATGCTGAGCTTCGGCCGCCTCGATGGCGGCGACGGTGCAGTCGGGGCGCATCACCATGCCGGACCCGCCGCCGTAAGGCGTGTCGTCGACGCTCTTGTGCTTGCCGAGCCCGTGCTGCCGCAGGTCCTCGAAATGGACGCGCACCGCGCCGGACTCGACCGCCCTACCGACGAAGCTCGTGCGGAGGAAGGGCTCGAAGAGCTCCGGGAACAGGGTGACGACGGCGATCTGCATCATGCCAGGGCCCCGATCGATTCACTCGGGCGGGGCGGGGGCGCTATTCAATTAGGCCGTCGAGGCTCGACAGCTCGATCAGTTTCGCCGCGCTGTCCACTCGTGCGAGCCAAGGCGGCGCGAGCGGCACCTCGTAGCGCTTCCCCTCCGCTCCCTCGACCACCACGACGTCGACGGTCGGGTGAACCTGAACGTCCACCACCCCGCCGATCGCTCCTTCCGGCCCCACGACGCGAGCGCCGATGAGGTCGACCAAGTAGTACTCGCCGTCGGCGAGAGGGGGCAGCGCCGAACGGGGAACCAAGATCTTCGCACCGCGAATCGCCTCGGCGTCGTTGCGCGAGGCCACGCCGGCTAGCTTCAACAAGATCTGCTTGCCGGCGGCGCGGGCGGACTCGACTTCGAACGATCGACGCGAGCCGTCCGGGAGCTCGAGCTCGACGCTCTCGACTTGCGAGAGCGTGTCGCTCCCGGACCAATTGAGCGCCACCTTGACCGCGCCGAGGATGCCGTGAGGCTTGGCGACGCGACCAATTTCTAGCGCTTCTCGGCTCGCCTCGTCTTTCAATCCACGATGTCGAGGTGAGCGCGGCGGCCGGCCTTGATCGACGCGGCGGCGAGCAGCGTGCGCATCGACTGCGCGGTGCGGCCGTCTTTACCGATCACCTTGCCGATGTCGCCCTTGGCGACGCGGAGCTCGATCAGCGAGTTGTGGTCGCCGTCGATCTCGTTGACCTCGACGCTCTCTGGGTCGTCCACGAGCGCCTGCGCGATCGTGGAGATCAAGTCTTTGAGAGACATACGAAGGCTTGGGAGCTCAGGCGCTCTTCTGCTCGGGCGCCGGGGTCTTCTTCAACAGGCGATCGAGCGTGTGCGACGGGAGCGCACCGCGACCACGCCAGTAGTCGAGACGCGCGCGATCGATCTCGAGCGCACCCGCCGGGTGGAAGGTGCCGATGTTCTCGATGAAGCGCCCGTCCCGCGGCTTGCGCTGATCAGCCACGACCACCCGGTAAAAGGGGGCCTTCTTGGTTCCATAACGGGCCAGGCGAATATGAACGGCCATGCTTTCCTCTACAATCGATCCAGGTAACGAGCCGGGGCGAACCCTAGCATCAAGTCGATCACGTGCCAGAAGAGACGCGCAGTGAGGGCCGGACGAATCAGACGAATCGGACGGCTCGGTGTCTCGCCCCGGACCGAAAGCCCGGGGCCGCGGAAACTAGAGTAAGGGTCGCAGGGAGGTCAAGGGCCGTGCTACGTTCGGGAATCCGAAATGCCCTCTCCGCGGGAGCAGCTCCTCGAGGTCGTGCGCGAGATCATCGCCCCGCTGATCCGCGCCGATGGTGGAGAAATCCACCTGGTTTCGGTGGATGACGCCGGTATTTCGCTGCATTTGAGCGGTCGTTACTCGGGCTGCCCGGGAAATACGCTGGCTCGCCGCGGCGTCATCGAGCCCCTGATCGGCAGGCGCGTCCCGGGCGCGCGCGTTCTCGTGACCACGGGCCCCCTCATTCCACGAGGGGCGGAGCCGGTCTAGCTCGACGCGTGGTGGTGTGGGCGCCGTCCAGAACCGAGACGCCGCGCCCCCTACCCCGCTCCGGAAAACAGAAAGGGCCCGGCGCTTCCGCCAGGCCCTTCTCCGCTCGCCCATCCTTGGGGCTTACTTCTTCTTCTTCTTGCTCTTCTCGTCCACGGGGGGCGTCGGCGGCGCTTCCTTCTTCAGGACCGCCGTCACGTCGCTATCCATGGCGTGGAGGTTTTGCGGCTTGTTCTTGCGCTTTGAAGCGAGGTTATCCTGCGTCGCCTTGTCGACGTAGACCATCCCGAGGATGTTGCCGCGGTCGATCGCGCGAATGTACTTCTCCGGGTCGGCCCAGAGTGCCTCGTCGAAGCTCTGCCCCTTCTCCGGATCGGCCGAAATGCGCTTCGGCGGCGCGCCGAAGCGCTCCGTGAGGATCTTGATGGCCTCTTCGTAGTTTTCGCCGAGGGGGCCGCCCTTCGCGAGCTTGTGCTCGTCATAGAGCTTCCACGCCACGTCGCTGAAGAAGAAGATGTAACGCTCCGTGCCGCTCCGCAGCGTCAGGCGCCCCACGCTCTCGCCGTTGCCGTAGCTGTACTCGGGCTTGAGCGACGTGTAGTCCATGCCCGTCGGCGTGTTGCCGAACTCGAGGCGACTCCGACGCAAGGACGCCTTCTTCTGCTTGAGCTCCTCGTCGAGCGCGTCCATCTCGGGGCCGGGCTGCGCCTTCTTGTAAAGCGGGAGGAATTCGGCGTCGTAGACCTTGTCATAAAGGGCGGCGATGCCCTCGAGCGAGAGGCCGAAGCGGAAACCCTTCGGGGCCAGGCCGACCTTCTTCGTGATCACGCCGGGCGCAGCCGCGGGGGCCTTTCCTGCCTTGGGAGCGGATTTTGCCGCCTGGGCGTGAACGTCACCCCCAGCAATGAGGACCGAAGACCCCAAAGTCAGTGCTGCCAGCGCTGCGAAAACAGAAAGCTTCATAGACTCCTCCGCGAAACCCAAAACTCTGCGGTCAGGCGTTGCGCCGACACTAGCACTAGCCAGAGTGAGCGCTCAACCGCAGTGTTGGACGAGTGGACGTGACGCCTTAATCAAATCCGCGCTAGGTATTCGCCCGGAGTGAGTTTTTCCAAGGAGCTTCTCTTGCGACTCGTGAAGATTTGCGCGGCAACGGCGTTTTGCTTCGCAGTCGCCTGTGCAGCGGCTCCTCCGTCGGCACCAAGAGGAAGCGGGCTCCCCGAGTACACGCCGGAAGAGGCAGCGCTCTTCGATGACGTGCTCGTGCCTCCCCTCTTCGGCGTCGACGTGGGCGGCGCCGACCCTCGGCGCGACAAGAAGCTCTTGGCTCGTGCTCGCAGCGCCGACTTCGTGGCGCCCGTACGAGTCTCGACCATCGCTCGCGACGGCGCGTCTTACCGACTCACTCTGGAGCTCACGGAGCGCCCGCTCGCCGGAACCATCCCGGTCTCGGCGTTCGACGTGCTAGTGACTCGCGGCTCGTCGTCCTATGGGCTCCTCGATGCGAACCGAAATTCGTGGGTCAATACCAGGCTGGTCTTGTTCGGGCGGCGCTATAGCTTGGGGGGCGAACCGGTTCTGCACTTCCGAGGCGAACCGGACACCCCCGAGGTCCGGACGGCCGTCACGACCGGCGGGCTTTTTCGCTGAGGGGCCAATCCCGTCGCGGCTCCGCGGCACTAGATAGAGGCTGAACGTGGACATGTACTTTCGAAGCGGCTCTGTAGAAGTGAAAAATGCCCAAGAAATCGCCGCCATGCGTGAGGTGGGGCGCCTAGCCGGGGACACCCTTTGTAGGGTGAGCGAAATCATCAAGCCCGGCATTACGACGGACGAGATCAACGAGTTCGTCCACGCAGACACGCTCCGAAAGGGCGCGCGCCCGGCACCTCTCAACTACCGGAGCGGCGGCGGCGGGCCTCCCTTCCCGAAGAGCGTGTGCACCTCGATCAACGAGGTCGTTTGCCACGGCATCCCGGGCAGCCGGGTGTTGCAAGAGGGCGACATCGTCAACGTCGACGTGACCCACATCTATAACGGCTTCCATGGCGACACGTCGGCCACCTTTTACGTCGGCACGCCGAGCGAAGACGCGAAGAGGGTGACCGAGGTAGCGCGCCGCGCCCTCGCTCTCGGCATCGCCGAGGTCAAGCCGGGAGCGCGCCTGGGCGACATCGGGGCGGCCATCCAGGAGTTTGCCGAAGCTCACGGCTGCTCGGTCGTTCGGGACTTCGTCGGGCACGGGATCGGCCGGAAGTTCCACGAAGAGCCCAAGGTGGAGCACTACGGGCGCCGCGGCAGCGGTAAGCGCCTGAAGCCGGGTATGACGTTCACGATCGAACCGATGGTGAACCTCGGCTCGTGGCAGGTGAAGATTCTCGACGACGAATGGACCGCCGTGACCGCGGACGGCTCGCTTTCGGCTCAGTTCGAGCACACGGTGCTCGTCACCACGACTGGCGTCGAGATCCTCACCGCGCGCGACCGTGCGCTCCAATCGAGCGAAATCTTTCAAGATTACTTCGGTTGAGCGCACAGCACCAACCTCGTGGTCGATCGCGCAGCACGGACACAGTTGGCTTGACGGGGTACTAGTAGCCCGACTAGGTTGCGCCTGGCCTTAGGCCCGTGGATTTCGTGTCCCCAGGCTTGGCCGACGGGCCGTCACGCTGAATTTCAGCGGATCGGGTCGTCGTGGCGTCGAGCGGGGTAGCGGTCCCGCATTTTGCCAGATGGCTGTCAGAAAGAAGAAGGCTCCGAAGACGAAGGCCGCGGGCAAGGCGAAGAGCTCCGGCGGGCGAAGCACCAAGCCTCGTGGCGCCACGACGGCCAGCAAGAAGGGTGCGGCGAGCTCTGCCAAAAAGGCGAGCAAAGCCCCCAAGCCCCCCGCGACCAAAACGCCAGCCAAGGCCAAGAAGGCAGCTCCGCGTAAGGACGCCCGAAAGGACGCGCTCCGCGAGAAGGCCGCCGCTCTCAAAGAGAAAGAGCGCGAAAAGAAAGAGCGCGAGCGCGAAAAGGCCGCCGCTCTCAAAGAAAAAGAGCGCGAGAAGAAAGAGCGCGAGCGCGAGAAGGCCGCCGCCCTGAAGCAGAAGGAGCGCGAGCAGGCCCAGAAAGAAAAAGAGCGCCAGCGCGCCCAGGCCGAGAAAGAGAAGCTCGAGGCCAAGCTCCGCGCCGAGAAGGAAGCGGAGAAGAAGCGGCTGCTCGCCCAGCGCGAAGCGGAGAAAGAGGCCGCTCGCAAGGCGAAGGAAGAAGAGAAGGCGCGGATCAAGGCCGAGAAAGAGGCCGAGAAGGCGCGCATCATCGCCGAGCGTGAGGCCGAGAAAGAGGCCGCTCGCAAGGCGAAAGAAGAAGAGCGCGCCCGCCGCGAAGCCGAGCGTGAAGCGTATCGAAAGGCCAAGGAGGCCGAACGCGAGCGCCTGCGCGCCGAGCGAGAGGCCGCACGACGCCTGCGCGAGAGCAAGGCCGCGCGTGCCAGCAAGAACGCTCAGCGCGAGGGCCTGCGCGTCGGTTCGTCGCGCGTCTACAACCCCGCTGCGGTTCCGAATCAGTCGGGCACGACCCGCCGTCACCTCGAGACGCCACAGCGCTTCGTCGGGGTTCGTCACGAATATCCCGGAGCAGCGGCGCCGGCGATCGCTCCCGCGGCGCCTCCCCCTCCCGCTCCGACGATCGTGGAGCAGCCAGCCTCCGTCCCCTCCCCGGTGGAAGCGGAAGAAGGCGCGGCACCGCCTCAAGCCGAAGCGCGGCCTACTCCTCCACCCCCGGCTCCCGTCGAGGCCATCGACGAGCGCTATCGCCTGATCAACGAGCGCCTGGCGAAGGTCGACGAGTCGTTCCGCCGCCAGTACGAAGAGAGCTTCGAGATGTCGTGGATCCACCACGACAGCGCGCTCGAGGGCGTGGTCTACACGTTCCAAGAGCTGAAGACGGCGATGGACCCCACGGTCACGGTGGTCCCGGACTCCAGCATGCAGCCGGTCTGTGAAGAGATCCGGCGGCATCGCCAGGCCATCGCCTACGTCCGTGAGCTCGGTGAGCGAAAGCGCGTCCCGATCAACGTCGACGTGATCAAGAAGCTTTACGTCATCCTCCACCCCGAGGAGGGCGACGTGAAGACGGTGAAGTACCGGAAGGACATCCCCCAGCACCGCCTGTACTTCCACGAGTACGCGCCGCCGGACAAGATCGCCTACCGCGTGCGCCAGGCCATCGACTGGCTGAACGGGCCGGAGCCCAAGAAGATCAAGAACCCGATCCGCATCGCGGCTCGCGTGCACTTCGATCTGGTGCGCACCTTCCCCTTCCCCAACGACAGCGGCAAGGTCGCGCGTCTCTTGATGAACGTGCTCTTGCTGCGCGCGGGTTACCCGCCCGCGATCATCCACTCGACGGAGCGCCAGCGTTACTATGAGGCGCTGAAGGGTCAGCTGCCGATCATCGTGATGTTGGTGAACGAGTCGATCACCAACGCGCTCATGAGCATCGAGAAGCTGCTCGACGAGTACGAAGCTCGCGTCTGAGCGGCTGGAACGACCGGAGCAGAGGCGCTCGCGAAAGCAGCGCCTCGCGACGTTCATGGCCCCGGCTCAATCCTCGCCGACGAGGACATCCCAACCGGTGACCTGCGCGAGCTTCGCGACGGCCATGTTGTAGTCGAACGTCGCCGACATCTGGGAGAAGCGCTTGAGCGCGTACTCCTTTGCAGGATCGATGATGTCCTTGTCCTCGTAGGTGCCGACCTCGATGCCTTGCTGCACCTTCACGAGCCACTGCTTGGCGTAGCCGGTCGCCCGAGAGTACGCCTCGAGCCTGCGCTCCGCGTCTTCGGCGTCGCGAAACGCCTGCTCCACTTCCCAGCCGACCCCGCCTAGTGCGTAGCGCTCCGTCGCTCGGATTTCCTCGAGCGTGGCCCGCGCCTGCTCGACTCGGGAGACCTGCGGCAAAATGTCGAGCTTGTAACGGAAGACCAGGCCCGCGCCGTACGTGGTGTAGTTCGCGGTGTCCTTGACGAACGGGTTCGTCTGGTCGGTCACGTAGGGCGCGCTCGAGTAGCGAGCCGAGAGCCCGAGCCCGATGTCGGGGAGGTAGCGAGCCTGCTCGAGCCGCACCTGGGCCTCGCGCGCGAGCACCCCGGCGCGCGCCATGTTCACCTCGGGCCGATAGAGGCGCGCCGCGGCGAGGTAGCGCGGCAAGGGGGCGAGCTGGTGCATCACCCGAACGAGCGGCACGTCGGGCACGCCGATGTCGGGAGAGCCGGTCAAGAAGCGCAAACCGGCGAGCGCGATCGCCTCCTGCTTGCGCGCTTCGCTCTCGCGAGCTTCGAGATCCACCCGGTTCAGGCGGAGCTTCAGCAGATCCACTTCGTCGACGTCCCCGCTCTCGACCTTCTCTTCGAGCGACGGGATGTACTTGTCGAGCTGCTTCAGTGCGTCACGGACGAGCGCCAGCGCATCACGGGCGAGCTTCACGCCGTAGTAGGCCTTCCGGACGTCGAGCTTGACCTGATTCTTCTCTTTCTGGACCTCGTGCTCGCCGACCTTCACCTGGGCCTCGGCCGCGTCCCAGAGGTTCGTGATTTTGCCGAAGGTCCAGAGCGGTATCAGGCCGTCGGCGCCGAGCTGCCAGGCGAAGCCCATCTCGGCCTTGAGCGGCACGTCGGAGTCCGGGCTGTAGACGCTGGTGCCCCGTACCCGCGGCGCCAGGGTAAAGCCGCCGGTGGCCGTGAAATCGCTGTACGGCGCGTAGTGCGCCTGGTCGAGCTGCGCCCGCTTCTGCGCGAGGCGCGCCCGCGCTTCATGGATCTTCGGGAAATTGCGCTCGGCGAGCTCCAGGCAGCGCCGCAACGAGAGCTCGTGCGGGCGGCGGGTCATCGGCGCGCTCATGGCCGCGCCCGATCGCCCCTCGAGCGGGACGTCGTTGGTCTGCGCGAGCGCGCTCCCCGCGACGCAAGCCAACGCGACCACCAGCAGAGACGACGGCAGGCGGTGCTCTCTCGTCGCGCGCCGCGCGCTGTCTCGCTCCGAATCCGTCATCCTGGCACGCTCAACCGTCGTCGCGTGTCTTGATACCTGCTCGGCGGGCGGCGCGGCGAAAATTCGAACGGTCGAGCCCTGCCTGCCGCGCGGCCTCGGACACGTTGCCCCCGCTTCGACGGAGCAGGGTGGAGAAATAAGCCGACTCGAACGCATCGACCGCCTTCTGCTTGGCGTCTTTGTAGCTCAAATCGAGCAGGCCGGAGAAACCGTCCCCGGGCGCTGGTGCGACGTCCGGCCCGGCGGGCAAACTGGAGGGCGCGCTCGGGGCCTGAGTCTGGAAATCCTGAGGCAAATCTTCCGGCATCACGGTGTCGGACTGGCAGAAGACCACCGCATGCTCGATGGCGTTCTCGAGCTCGCGAACATTGCCCGGCCAGCGGGCTGCGCGAAGCAACGCCATCGCTTGGGGTGAAATCTTGTTGACCTGCCTGCTCGAGCGCTCCGCGTACTTGCGGACGAAGTGATGGGCGAGCAGCGGCAGATCCTCGAGCCGATCGCGCAGCGCAGGCAGCGCGATGACCACCACGTTCAGGCGGTAATAGAGGTCCTCGCGGAACTTGCCGGCCTGGATGCGCGACTTGAGATCGACGTTGGTCGCGGCGATCACGCGCACGTCGACGATCCGCGTCTCGTTCGAGCCCACGCGCTTGACCTCACCCTCCTGCAGGGCGCGCAGCAGCTTCACCTGCGCGAGCGGCGGAAGATCCCCCACCTCGTCGAGGAACAGCGTCCCCGCGTCCGCCGTCTCGAAGAGCCCCGGCCTGGTCGCGACCGCGCCGCTGAACGCGCCTCGCACGTGGCCGAAGAGCTCGCTCTCGACGAGGTCCACCGGGATCGCCGAGCAGTTCACGGCGACGAACGCCTGGTTCGCGCGCGGCGAGTGCTGGTGAATGGCGCGCGCGGTGAGCTCCTTCCCCGTCCCGCTCTCGCCCAAAATCAGCACCGTCGACGACGCCGGCGCGACGCCGAGCGCGAGGCGGTAGACGTCCTGCATGCGCGCGGAGTTGCCGATGAGCCCGCCGAACTTCTCCATCTGCTCGAGGCGCCGCTCGAGCATGGTCGCACGGTGGACCAGCCGCCGATGCTCCGCGGCCTTGGAGACCGTGAGGACCACCTCGTCGTTCGACCGAAACGGCTTGGTGAGGAAATGATAGGCGCCGCTCCGAACCGCCTTCACGGCGGTATCGACGTCACCGAACGCCGTCATGATCACGACCTCGACGCCGGGGTGATGCTTGCGCACGTACTCGAGGAGCTCGAGGCCGCCGACGCGCGGCATCATGAGGTCGACGAGCGCCACGTCCACCGGCTCTCGCGCGAGCAGCTCCATCGCCATGGCGCCGTCGTCCGCCGTGATCACGCTCACGCCGCGGGCGCTCAGCAGGCGCGCGAGCGTCCGGCGGAGCGCAGGCTCGTCGTCGGCGATGAGAACCCGAACCGGCGGCTCCGAAGTAGCGCCGGGCCCCTTTGCTTGCGGTGCACTGTCGGTATTGGCCAAAGCCCCTCTTCGGCGCGCCCTCTACTCTGAACCTCGGCGGTGCGGCGGGCGATCCGAGCCGCGACCCCGAGGCGGAGGCCGGCTGGATCCTGCCGGGGCTCCGATGGTGGGTCGATCCGAGCGCGGACGCCCGGGAGTTCGACCGCTGTCGCCCGACACGGGCGTGTAGAGCTGGTTCTGCTGCTGGTAAACGCAGATCCGATTGCCGCCCTCCTTTTTCGCGAAGTTCAGCGCCGTATCGGCCGCGCGGAGCAGCGCGTCTTTCGTGCGCACGTCGCGCGAAGGAAAGAGCGCGACCCCGACGGACAGCGTGATCGGTAGCGGCTTCGCGTGCTCGGAGTGGGTCGCGCGTTCGCCGACCTCGCGCCAGATGCGCTCCGCGACCGTCACCGACCCGGCGAAATGCGTGTTCGGGAGCACGACCAGGAACTCGTCTCCGCCGAAGCGCGCCACGACGTCCACCTCGCGCACGCCGCGCCGAATGGCCTCCGCCACCCCCTTGATCACCTGATCGCCGTGTTGGCGGCCCCCGGCGTCGTTGTGACCCTGCAGGCGATCGATGTCGATCACGAGGCAGGCGAGCGGCTCGTGGTAGCGCTCCGCGCGCTTGAACTCCTCGTTCAGGCGCGCGTGCAAGTACCGGTAGTTGTAGAGGCCAGTGAGGTCGTCGTGCATGCTGAGCTGCTCGAGCCGGGCGCGCGCTTCAGCCACGTGATCGTGCAACTTTTTGATGCGCAGCATGGCTTCTACGCGGGCGATGAGCTCGCGTTCGTCGAACGGTTTGCAGACGTAGTCGTCGGCGCCGATCTTGAGTCCTTCGACGCGGCTCGCGGTGTCGGTCTTCACCGTCACGAGCAGCACGGGCATGAAGGCTTCACTCGACATGCCCTTGAGCAATCGACAAGCTTCGAGCCCCGAGAGCCGCGGCATCAAGATGTCGAGCAAGACGAGATCGACGCCGCCACGAGCCACGCGCTCTACCGCCGCCTGACCGTCGGCGGCGGTTTCGACCACGTAACCATGACTGCGCAGCATGCCCGCGAGCAGATCGCGCGTGAGCCGATCATCGTCGGCCACCACGATCGTGGAGCCCTGAACCGGCTTCGCGCCCGTCGCTGCGCTGTCCTGATCCGACACGAAAGCCAAGGTTACCCGAAACCCCGAGCTTTGCGGCGTCATCTTTCAACCGGACTATAAATCCAGCCCAACGAAAGGCCGGAAGGCCCAGGCTCACGGCAAGAGGTCGACTCCCAGCCAGGCGTCGAAGCCCTCGCGCCCGCGACGGTGACCGGCCCACGCGGTCGCCCCGAGACAACCGCAGGGGTGGTGGAACGCGAGCTGTCCGTAGACGGCCAGAAGGTCGGAAGTGGTGACGTCGAAGTCGCCTCCGACCTGTCCCTCCCAAGCGTCACCCACCGGTACCGCGAGCTCGCCGCCCGCGCTCACACCGTCGCGATCGAGGAGCGGCGCCGGGCTGTCCCACGCGTCGGGCAAGAGCCACTGTGAAGGCGCGCTCGAGGACTCCGTCCTCGCTTCGGCGTGTGCGCCGAGGTGCAGCCCTTCGCGCTCGCCGACTCGAGCTCGACCGACGCCCGTCGCAGCATCCTCCTCTAGCGTGCCCTGAACGGAAACTCCGAACGGCCCAAGATCGGAGCGGAGCTCCATGGCGGCCGCGGGTTCCACTTCGTCGCCTCCGACGAGGCCTCCGGCGAGCAGCAAAGAGACGGCGCGTTGCGTGCTGCCGAGTGTGTTTTCGATACCGGCTCGCGCCACCCAGAGCGAGCTCCCGTCGTCGCCGCGCATCGACGCGCCCGGCAGCTCGGGGCTCGCCGCGAGTGACGGCGCGCCGCTCGTCACCGATACGATCTGCGCCGCCGAGATCTCCGGCTCGATCACGTGAGTGAACGACTCGTAGCGTCGCATCAGCGGCAGCGAAACCCGCGGAAAAAGGCCGCTCATCAGCACGGTGCCCGAAGAGCTCTCGGTCGTGCTCGCGACGGCGCGCTGCCGGAGCGTCGCCCCCACCGAGAGCGGCGCGGCGGGCGTCTCGAGCTCGAACAACGCTTCCGCCGTCACCTGGCTCTCGTCGCCGAAATCGGTGCGCAGCGTGGAAAGGTCGAGGGCGACGTCGGCCGAGCTGTCGCTGCCGAGCGGCCCCCCTCCGCCGAAATGAAGAGCCGGCCCGACCGCGCCGAAGTCGTCGAACGCCGAGCCACGCGCCGCGGTCGAGCCGAAGCCGGAGCCGAAGACGAGACGATCGGCGCTACCCACCGAGAAGCTCAGGCGATCGTAGCGCCGCGCGGCTTGGTCGAGCGACGACGGGTAAGAGCGCGAGCGATCGCCCCTCAGCGTGTCTCCGTACCACGCGAGGACCGGACCGTCCGTGAACGTCTTGTAACCCGCCGAGTCGATGCGGAGCGCTGCGTTCCCGAGCTTGTCCCAGACCACGCGCGTCCTCGACGTGGCAAGATCCAGAGAAGCGTCCACGCGCGCCCCCCCCTCGAGGTAACCGCCCAGACGCAGATCCAGAGCAGAGACTCTCCCGCGCGCGCTTCGTCCCTCGAACGGGATGTGAGCTCCGGCGCCGGCAAGTAAGCCGTCTTCGCCGCGCCACTCGATCCACGGCGGCAAGAGCCCGAGCCTGTCTT
>JAEZYO010000762.1 GCA_023419055.1 Pseudomonadota bacterium
GCGCCGGGACGCGCGGCGCCGCGGGAGGGCGCGGCTGCGCCGCGGGGGGCTGTTGCTGAGCGAGCGCCGTGCTCGCGATCAGGGGCAAAGAAAGGGCCCAGGCCAGGCGGCGGGTTTTCATGCCCGAATCGATAGTGAAAACCCCCTCCGCCGCAAAGGGGGCAAGTGACGAAGAATCTACGATTCAGCGCGCGCTCGCCCAACCCTGGAGCGTTTCATCCGCGCGCTTTTCGCAGCCGTCGAACGCCTTGATCAAGAGATCGCGCGCCTTGACCGTGTGGCCGGCCCTGAACGAGGCGTGCGCGAGTGAGCTCGTCACCTCGCTCTCGTACGGCAGGGCACGCTGAGCGGCCTCGAGGTACGAGATGGCTTGTTCCGGGCGTCCGAGCGCCACGTCGAGCAGGTGGCCCAGGTTGTGGAGGTGGTAACCCGAGCCGGGCTTCAGCGCGAGCGCCTTGCGGTACGCGCGATGCGCGGCGCGGTACTCGCCGAGCAGCGAGAACGCGATACCGAGCAACCCCCAGAGCTCGTCGTCGTTCGGGAAGTGCGTGAGCGCTTCCTTCAAAAGGCGCGCGGCGCGGAAGGGCTCCGCGGGCAAGAGCAGACGGCCGAGGTGCCGGCGCGCGAAGTGCGCGGCCTCCGACTGTTCGGGCGCACGGCGCAGCAGCTTCTGCAACATGGCCGTTACCTCACGAGCCGGCAGGTCACTGTCAAGGGCCCACCGCGCGTCGTCGAACAGGGTCTCTACCGTTCGCCGCTCAGGCATAAAACCCTCTCTTTTTAACTCGTCTCCCCCGACTTCGCAATCCCAGCCGAGGGACAAGTGACGCCTTGTCGGGCGACGAGTCAGGGCCGCTTTGCAGGTTCCGCGCTCGCGCGTTTTCCGGCGATGGTCGCGCCGTTCAAGGCGCCGAGCGCGCGCTCCAGGAACTCGTGACGAACGCCGACGAAGGCGTGCCGATGCCGCACACGAATGTAGCCCGTGCCCTCGCTCCCCACACCTGCGCCCTCGAGCGCCGCTTGGTAGTCGCTCGGCTTCGCGCCGTCACGCCGCCCGACGTTCACGTAAATTTCAGCGACGTTCGGGTCGACTCCCGCGCTCTCGACTTCGAGCGATTCGTCAGATTCTCTTGACGCGCTTTCTGCTTCGCCGCCGGTAGTTTCGGCGACGACGGCGGTCGGTTCCGCTTGACGTCCGTTCGAAACCTTCGGAGGGAGCTCGGCCTCCTCTGGCGCCTCGGGCATCGCCGCGACGGTGTACTTCGGCAGCGCGTCGTCGCCGAAGTCACGCTCACGGCGGCGTGGACGGTCGCCGTCGAAGCGCCCGCGCGCGCGATCGTCACGCTGGCGAGAGCCTTCTCTCCGGCGCGGCTCGCCCTGACGCGACTCGCCACGACGTGGCTCGTCACGACGTGGTTCGTCGCGACGTGGTTCGTCGCGGCGTGGTTCGTCGCGGCGAGGCTCGGCCTCGCGTGGTTCCGCCTGGCGTGGCTCGGCGCTCGGCTCGGGGAGCGGGCGTTCGAGAGCGGTCTGAGTCGGAGCGGCCTTCTGGGGCGCAACCTCCTCCGGCTCTTGCAGCTTCGTGGGCGGACGCGCGCGGCGCGCAGCCTTGGCTTCTTCGAGCACCTCGGGTCGCGCGCCCAGGTGATCGCGCAGGAGCGCCGCGATGATGTTCTCACCGAGCTCGTGAGTCAGCAGCCTGCGGGCGAGCGCCAGATCATCCGGGTGCGCCTTGTGCTTGCCGATGCCGTCGGCGAAGAACTTGAGCACGTCGGCTTCCTGGCGAGTCTTCAGCTCGCGGGCGCTCGGCAGCTGCCGCTCGATCGGCTTGAGCTTGTAGGTGAGCCGTAGGAGGTAGAGGTTCCCGACGTCGCCCGGCTCGATCAGCGAGATGGCGGTGCCCGTGCGGCCCGCGCGCCCCGTGCGGCCCGTGCGGTGCAGGTAGTTCTCGGCGGACTCCGGGAAGTCGAAATTGACGACGTGCGTGAGGTGAGAAATGTCGATGCCGCGCGCCGCCACGTCGGTCGCCACGAGGAAACGAAGCTCCCCCTTGCGGGTCCTCGACATGACCTTCTCGCGCTCGTTCTGCGCGAGGTCGGCGTTCAGCCAGTCAGCCTCGTAACCTTGCTGCTGGAGCGCGCTCGCGACCTGCTTGGTCGCGTCCTTGGTGTTGCAAAAAACGACCGCGCTCTCGGGATCCTCGGTCTCCAGGATCTGGATCAAGGCCTGAACCTTGTCGGTCTGGCACAGGTAGACGAAATGCTGGATCGACAGCGCGCCGACGTGATCACCGCTCAGGGTGATGAACTCCGGGCTTCGGAGCTTGGACTCCGCCATGCGGCGGATGTCCGGAGGCAAGGTGGCGCTGAAGAGCAGCGTCTGCCGGTTCTCCGGCAAGAACGACAAGATGTCGGTGATCTGCGGCAAGAAGCCCATCGAGAGCATTTCGTCGCTCTCGTCGAGCACCAGCGTGCGGAGGTCCTTCGGGTTGAAGGTCTTTCTGCGGAGGTGGTCGAGCACTCGACCCGGAGTGCCCACCACGACCTGGGCGCCCTGCCGGATCGCTTCCACCTGGCGCGGCATCGGCGCGCCGCCGTACACAGCGGCGCACTTGACGCCCCGGTACTTGGCGAGCGCTTCCATCTCGCGGGTGACCTGGAGCGCGAGCTCGCGCGTCGGGCACAACACGAGCGCCTGGACCGCGGGGGTGCCGCGCTTTACCAGGCTGTCGACGAGCGGCAGCGAGAACGCGGCCGTCTTGCCGGTCCCAGTGCGGGCCTGAACCACGAGGTCCTTGCCTCGGGTCGCCGGCTCGTACACGGCTCTCTGGACGGGGGTCGGGTGGACGTAGCCGAGATCGTCGATGGCCTTGCGGACTTCGCTCGAGAGCGGAATGACGTCGAAGGTGGGGAGCGGGGTCGTTTCGGGTTCGGCCATGATGTAAGGGTCTAGTTCGGTCCAACGGCAGCGCCGCCGAGCTCGTCGGCGAGCGCGCTGGCGCGCTTCCGCTCGGGTGAGAGCCTCACCGCCTCATAGCGTACCGCGTGCTCCTCGGCATAGCGAAGCTCGTCGATCTGACGGAGCATGAGCTCGGCACGGACGTCTCCCGCGCAGGCGCGGTCGAGGGCGGGGCGCTTCTTCCAGGCGATGGCGAGCGAGTTTCTGAAGGCGTCGAGGCTCGCTTGTTCGCCGCCGGTCTCCTGAGCGGCGACGCTCCTCGCGGTCGAGACCGACGCCAGCAGGTCGCGCAGCGCGGGACGGCACTGGACCGCAGTCGCATCGGGTGGTGAGGGCCAAACCTGGAAAATGATTTGCGATGTCCACCACGCGGTGACCCCTGCGACGATGACACCGAAGACCGCGATGCCTGCTCGGCGACCGCGACGGCGGACCAGCTCTTGGGGATCCTGGGCTTTCATGCGCGGGCGATTTCGTGCCTGGTCCAACGCGCCTCGTCAAATGGCGCCGGTGGTCGCAAATGCCGACCACGCGGCCGATCTGTCGCAGGGGTGGATTGACCCTCGGCTCGGCCTACTTCATATTGCTTTCACAAGAATTTGAAAGCTCAGAAACTAGAAGAGGACGCCCGGCTGTCTCCCCAGTCGGCGATCGAGTCGCTCCGCTCCGCGGGCAGCACGCAAAAAGCCGGACCGCGGCTCGACGAGCGGCTCGCGACGGTGCAGGCGTTGCTCGGCGACGACCTGCTCTGGATCGAGCGCACGCTGGCCGCTTGCACCGAGGTCGGTCCAGCGCCTGCGACCGACGCCGCAAAGCACCTCGTGGTGCGCGGCGGCAAGCGGGTGCGCCCGACCGCGCTCATGCTCTCGTCCGCGTGCTTCGGCGCGATCCCGAGCGCGGCGCGAGAGCTCGCGGTCGTCTCGGAGATGGTGCACTCGGCGACGCTCCTTCACGACGACGTGGTCGACAACGGCGACGAGCGGCGCGGCGCGCCTTGCGCGCGCTTGCTCTGGGGCAACGGCATCAGCGTGCTCGCTGGCGACCTCTTGCTCGTGGGCGCGCTCGAGCGCACTTCGGTGCACGCGCCGGAGATCATGCCGGACCTGATCGCGACGCTGCGCCGCCTGGTCGAAGGCGAAATCGTCCAGCTGCGGGGGCGCGTTGAGCTCGACGTCTCGGAGGCGACCTACCTGCGCATCCTGCGAGACAAGACGGCCTCGCTCTTCGCGTGGTCGACGAGGACGGGCGCGCGCCTCGCCGGAGCGAGCGTCGAGCAGCAAGAGAGCCTCGCGTTCTTCGGCGATCGTCTGGGCATCGCCTTCCAGCTCGTCGACGACGTGCTCGACTACGAGAGCGATCAGCACGGGAAGACGCTGTTCGCCGATCTGAAAGAGGGCAAGCTGACGCTCCCGCTCGTGCTCGCGGTCGCTCGTCAACCGGAGCTCGCGACCCTGCTCTCACGCATCCACCAGGGTGATCAGGAGCCGGTGCTCGCCGTCAGTCGCGCGGTCGTGGAGAGCGGCACCTGTAACGAGGTGCGGCGCCGCGCTCGCGAGCACACCGACGCCGCCGTGAAGGCATTGGAGAGCGTCCCGCCGAGCCCCGCGCGAGCGCTGCTGCAGGGCGTGGCCGAGCAGCTCGTCGCCCGCGTCGGCTAGTCTCGCGCGCGTGGTGAGTCGCCCTAGTTCAGCTTCCCGGGCTCGATCGCGCGGTCGGGCTCGGGCTCGAGGAAGGTAGCGGTGATCTCGCGCTCGAGCGCGGCGTACACCTCGGCCTCCACGTTCTCGAGCGCGCCCGCGAGCCGCTCGACGTTGCGCTGGTAGACGAACACGCGCGCGGTGATGGGGCCGGAGCGGGCCTGCGTGTTGATCCCGTCGAGCATCAGGAGCGCGCGGGGGTCCACGCCGTCGACCACGACTTCGACGCCGGGGACGTCGGCCACGTACACCTCGCCCTCGCGGACGTACACCTTGAGGCTCTCGGGGAGCGCGGCGATCGCCCGCAGCACGGTGCTCTCGAAGGTCTCGTGCGAGAACGACCACGGCGGCGCGGGCACCTCGAGATCGAGCTCGCGCGAGCGCAGGA
>JAEZYO010000786.1 GCA_023419055.1 Pseudomonadota bacterium
CGGGAAGCTCCAGAACGAGCGGCTGCACGACGACGACGGCGCGTTCGCCTCGCTGTCGAAGCTCGTGCCGCTCGATCCGATCGACCCCGAGGCGCGCGCGCAGCTGCTCGAGATCGGCGAGCGCCGCTCCGCGCACGAGGCGGTCGCGAAGGTGTTGCTCGAGGCCGCGGATCACGCGGACACCGCCGGGCTCAAGGGCGAGATCCTCACGCGGGTCGCCTTGATCTATCGCGACAAGCTGAACGACTCGGGTCAGGCCGAGAAGGTCTACCGGCGCGTGCTCGAGCTCGATCCGGACGACGTCGGTCTGGTCCTGCCCGCGGCGCGCTCGCTCGAGAAGATCTACGAGGGATCGGGCGACCACCCGCGCCTCGCCGAGATGCTGAAGGTGCAGGTCAAGTTCGACGACGACGCGGCCAAGCGCCGCGAGCTGCTCGGCAGGCTCGGTGAGCTCAGCCGCGGGGTGCTCGGCGACAGCCAGGGCGCCATCGAAGCGTGGAAGGCGCGGCTCGACGAGCAACCCGACGATCAGGCGGCGCTCGGGGCGCTCGATTCACTCTACGGCGAGACCTCGCGCTACCGCGAGCTGGTGGAGATCCTCGAGCGCCGGCGCGACCTCGCCGAAGACGAGACGAAGCGCCGCGAGCTCAGCGCCCGGCGCGCGGAGGTGCTGTGGAAGCGGCTGTCGCAGGTCGACGAGGCGATCGACGCGTACCAGGGCCTCGTCTCCGAGTTCGGCCCGAGCGCGGAGTCGCTGCTCGCGCTCGAGTCGCTGTTCGGCACCGCCGAGCGCTGGCTCGAGCTCGCCGACACCTACGAGCAGCACCTCGACATCGTCTCGAGCGACGTCGAGCGCCTCGACTTGCTGGCGAAGCTCGGTGACATCAAGCGCCTGCACGTGAAGGACGTGCCCGGAGCGCTCGAGGTGTATCGTCGCGCGCTCACGCTCGACCCTCAGCACGCGCCGAGCCGCGCGGCTCTGGAAACCCTCCTCGACTCCAGCGAGCCGAGCGCGCGGCGCGAGGCGGCTCAGGTGCTGCGGCCGCTCTACGAGGCGGACCAGCAGCACGAGAAGCTGCTCAGGGTGATCGAGATCGAGATCGAGACCACCGAGGACGCGATCGAGAAGCTCAGCGGGCTCGAGGCGGCGCTGAAGGTGGCGGAAGGTCCGCTCGGCGACGCCGGGCGCGCGTTCGGCTACGCGGAGCGCGCCGTGCGCACCGCGCTCGGTCACACCGAGGTCTCGCCCTGGCTCACGCACCTCGAGCGGCTGGCGAACGCCACGGGGCGCCAGGCGGAGTACGTGAAGCTTCTGTGCGACATCGTCGACGGCATTTTCGACGGCGAAGTGCAGCTCTCCATCACGCTGCGCATCGCCGAGCTCGCGCGCGACAAGCTCGCGGATCGCGAGCTCGCGAAGAGCTACTTCAAGAAGGCGCTGGAGCTTCGGCCCGACGATCGACGAGCGCTGATCGCGCTCGAGTCGCTGTACGAGGAGTCGGGCGACGCGGCGAACTTGCTCGAGGTGCTCGAGCGCCGCGGCGAGGCGGCGGAGAACGACGAAGAGCGCAAGCGCCTGATGTTCCGGCGCGCGAAGCTTTTGTCCGACGTGCTCGAGGACAAGCCGCGAGCCATCGGCGTCTACGAGCAGATCCTCGACACCGGCCTCGACCCCGAGGCGGTGAGCCAACTCGAGACCCTCTACACGCAGGCGGAGCAGTGGAGCGATCTCGTGCGCCTCTACGAGCGCGAGCTCGAGGCGCGCTCGGGCGAGCCGGCAGACCTGCGGGTGAAGATCGCGTCCGTCGCGGCGCGCCGTCAGTCCGATTTCGAGCGGGCTTTCGAGGAGCTCGAGCAAGCGCTCGCGCAAGACAAGCAGCACTCGGGCGCGGTAGCCGAGCTCGAGCGCCTGCTCGCGGAGGCCCCGGAGCCCGAGCTCCGCGCGCGCGCGGCCGCGCTCCTCGAGCCGGTGTACTTGGTGCGAGCGGACTTCAACAAGGTCATGGCGACCTTGCAGGCCCGGCTCGACGTGGCGAGCGATCTGGAGCTCAAGCGCGACCTCCTGCAGCGCTTGGCGCAGCTCTACGAAGAGCAGAAGGAAGACTACAGGAGCGCGCTCGAGACGATCGCGAAGCTCTACCACGAGGATCTCGCGGACGAGCAGACCCAGGGTGAGCTCGAGCGGCTCGCTCGCGTGGCGGGAGCCGAGCAACGGCTCGCCGAGATCTACGCGAACGAGCTCGAACAGGTCACGTCCGACGACGCGACCACCGCGAAGCTCTCGCGTCGCACGGGCGAGCTCTTCGACAAGCTCGGTGACACCGATCGCGCGCACTCGTTCTACGGCAGGGCGCTCGCGTTCGAGCCCGACAGCCGCGAGCTCTTCAAGGCGATCGACTCCATCCTGCAGCGGACGGAGCGCCACGAGGATCGCGTGGCCCTCTACCGCGACGCGCTGGATCACCGCTTCGACCCCGCCGAGCGGCTCGAGCTCTACCACACCATGGCAGGGCTCCAGCGCGACGCGCTGAAGCGCCCCGACGAGGCCATCGAGACGTACCGTCTCGCCCTCGACGCGGACGAGCGCGACGCAAGGGCGCTCGACGCGTTGACTGAGCTCTACCAGACGCGGGAGCGCTGGGACGACCTCGGGGAGCTCTACCTCAGGCGCGCCGAGCAGGCCGAGAGCCCGAGCGCCGGCGCCGGGTACCGGCTCTCGCTTTCTCGCTTGCACAAGAAGCTCGGTCAGAAAGAGCGAGCGGTGGACCAGCTCGAGGCCATCGTGAGCGAGGTGCCGAGCCACAAGGAGGCGCTCGCCGAGCTCGAGGCGCTCCGCGACGACGAGCTCCTGAAAGAGCGCGTCGTCGAGATCTTGCGGCCGCTCTACGAATCGGCGGACGACTGGCGCCGCCTGATTCAGCTCAACGAGGATCGCTTCAAGCTCGCCAACGACGCCGAGAAGGTCGGCGTCTTGCGAGAGACGGCCGAGCTCTGGGAAAAGCGCGGTAACGATCTCGACCGCGCGCGCCGCGCGCTCGAAGCGGCCGTGCACCTCGATCCGGAGGACGGCGCGCTGCGCGGCGAGTACGAGCGCCTGGTCGAGCAGACGGAGGCCTGGACCGAGGCGGCACAGGCCTACGAGGCGGTGCTCGAAGAGAGACCCGATCTCGACAGCAAGCGCGACGTGTTGGCGGTGCTCGCTCGGCTCCACGACGAGAAGCGGGACGACCCGCGCGCGGCGCTGCTCGCCTACGAGCGCCTGCACCGCGCAGACGAGTCGGAGCTCGAGCCGGTCGCGGCGATGGAGCGTCTGGCGACGTTGCTCAGCGATTGGCCCGCGCTGGTTCGCGTCCTGGTCGACAAGGCCGAGCTCGTGCTCGACGACTCGGAGCGCGCGAGCATCTGGCGCCACGTCGGTGAGGTGCGCCGCGACATGCTCGACGAGCGTGAGGGCGCCATCAACGCCTACGAGCGCGCCGCGGAGCTCGAACCCGACAGCTCCTTCACGGTGGACTGCCTGATCGAGCTCTACGAACAGAAGGGAGACCCGGCGCGCCTGGTCGAGCTCTATCAGCGCCGCGTCGAGCTCTCGGGCGAGGACGACGCCGATCTCAAGTACGAGCTCTTGACCGCGTCCGCGAAGCGCTACGAGAGCGAGCTCGGTGATCGCCCGCGCGCGATCGACGCGCTCACCCAGGCGCTCGCCGCGCGTCCGGCGGATCGGCCCACCATCGCGGCGTTGAACCGCCTCTACCGGGCCGAGGCCATGTGGTCCGAGCTGCTCGAGAATCTGAAGCTCGAAGCGGGGATGGCGGAAAAGCCGGAAGAGCGCGCGCTGCTCCGCAAGGAGATGGGCAACGTGCTCGCCGACAAGCTCGAGACCTACGACGAGGCCCTCGAGGCCTACCGCCAAGCGCTCGAAGAGGCTCCGGAGGACGGGGAAGCGATCGAAGCGGTGCGCGTGATCGGCAAGGAGCACGAGGAGCTTCGCCGCCCCGTCGCGGACATCCTGGTGCCGGTGCTGTCACGGACCTCGCGCCATGAAGCCCTGGTGGACGCGCTCGAGCTGCGCTTGACGGCGGAGGCCGATCCCAACGAGCGCACGCAGACGCTCGTCACCATCGCCGAGGTGCTCGAGGAAAAGCTCGGTCGCCAGGCAGACGCGCTGAGCGCGCTGCTCCGCGCGCTCGCCGAGCGTCCCGAGGCCGAGGATCTGCACGCCGACATCGAGCGCCTCGCGGACGGTGTCGCGGGCGGATGGAAGCGCTACGCAGACGCGCTCAACGAGCGCGCGGGCAACACGTTCGACGCCGAGCTCGCCAAGGACCTGTTCGTCCGCCTCGGCAAGGTCGCCGAGCTCAAGCTCGACGACCCCACTCGGGGTGTCGAAGCGTACGAGCGCGCCCTCGAGCAAGCTGGCGATCAGCCGGAGCTGCTCGAGGCGCTCGACCGGCTCTACGCGCGCATCGGAAACTTCGACAAGGTCGCCGAGACCATCGAGCGGCGCGTCGTGGTGGAGCCGTCCGGCGACAAGCAGGCGGAGCTCTATCACCGGCTCGGCCTGCTGCAGATCGAGAAGTTCGAAGATCCGTCGCGCGGCCTCGGCTCGCTCAGGCTGGCGCTCGAGCGCGTGCCGACGCACGAAGGTTCGGTCGAAGCCCTCGAGAAGCTCACGGACGATCGGGAGCTCTTCGAGGAGACCGCCGAGGTGCTCGAGGAGGTCTATCGCCGCCAGAACCAGACCGATCGCTTGGCGAAGCTCTACGAAAAGCGCGTCGGGTTCGCGGCCACGCCGGAGATTCGCCTCGAGATGCGGCAGAGCCTCGCGCGCGTGCTCGAGGACGACGCCAAGGATCCGGCGGCGGCTCAGCGCGTACTCGCGCAGGGCCTCGCCGAAGCGCCGGGAGAGCCTCTGCTGCTCGACGAGATCGAGCGCCTGGCTCCGCTCACCGGGAACTGGTCCGGCGCGGCGGAGGCCTTGCGAGAAGCGATCGAGAAGAACTCGCGACAGCTCCTCCCCGACATCGGCGTGTCGCTCAGCTTGCGTCTCGCGGGCTGGCTCCGCGACAAGGCCGAGGACAAGGCCGGCGCGGAGAAGGCGCTCGGGCAAGGGCTCGAGTTCGATCCGACGAACGACGAGCTGCTCGAGCAGCTCGAAGCGCTGCAACGGACGCCCGGGCGCGAGCGGGATCTGCTCGAGACGCTGCGCCGACGCGGCAAGCTGCAGGACGATCCCACCCGGAGAGAGGAGCTCTACCGCCAGGCCAAGTCGCTGGCCGAGGGGCTCGTGGACGCCTCGCTCGTCGAAGCCGTGCTGCGCGAGCTCCTCGCTCAGGACGACACGAACGTCTGGGCCATGAACGAGCTCGCGCGCGTGCGCGAGGCGTCGGGCGATTACAAAGAGACGTTCAAGCTGCTCGTGCGCCTGGTCGATCTGTCGGTCGAGCCTGGCGAGATGAAGGAGCTCCGGCGACGCGCCGCGATCATCGCGCGCGACAAGCTGGGAGACGACGCGAGCGCCATCGACCTCTTCGAGAAGATCTTCGACGACGATCCGGCGGCGCTCGACGCAGCGCAAGCGTTGCGCGACCTCTACCCGAAGCAACAGCGCTACGCCGACCTGGGGCGCTTGATCGAGCGCTTGATCGATCTCGCCGAGAGCCCCGAACAGCGAAGCGCCCTCCGCATCGAGCTCGCGCGCCTGAGCGAGGAACGCTTCAAGGAGCCCGAGCGCGCCGTCGAGCTCTTGCGCACGGTGCTCGAAGAGCAGTCCGAGAACGGCGACGCGGTGGTGTTCCTCAGCGAGCTCTACGAGCGCAGCGGGCGCGACGAGGATCTGGCCGATCTGCTCACGTCGCAGATCGAAGCGGCGAACGCCCGCGCCGATCTCGCGAGCGAGCTCCGCTACCAGGTGCGGCTCGGCGAGATCTACGAAGGCCGCCTCAAGAACCGCGAGAAGGCGATCGAGACCTACCGCGCGGTGCTCGCGCGCGACCCGAACCACCGCGGCGCGCTCGAGTGCCTCGCGCGGCTCTACAAGGCCGCCGGGGAGCACGCTCTGGCCGCGGAAGTCACCGACCGCTTGCTCGGGATGAGCGAGGGCGAGGCGGCGGTGGCGCTCGCGCTCGAGCTCGCCGATCTCCGGGTCAAGCTCGGCGCGCCCGACCAGGCCGCTCAAGCCCTCGAGCGCGGGCTCGCCGCCGAGCCCAAGAATCCGGCCGCGCGCGACCAGCTCCGCAAGCTCTACGAGAGCATGCAGAGCTGGGACAAGCTCGCGGCGATGACCGCGGAGGACGCGGACTTCGTCGAGAAGGTCGACCAGAAGGTGGCGCTCCTCCGGAAGGCTGCGCAGATCCACGCCACGAAGCGCAGCGACTACGGCGCGGCCGCGGAGCTGCTCGACAAGGCGAGCCAGCAGAAGCCCGAGGACCGAGACCTGATGCTCGAGCTCTGCGACGCGTACAGCGCCTCGGGCCGCGGCAAGCAGGCCGCGGAGGTGCTGCAGAAGATCGTGGACAGCTACGGAGGCAAGCGCAGCAAGGAGCTCGCCGAGATCCATCGCCGGCTCGCGAACGCTCACCTGGCCGAAGGCAACGCGCCGAACGCGCTCGAGGAGCTCGACAAGGCGTTCCGCATCGAGCCGGGCAACGTCGCGGTGCTCTCGTCCTTGGGCGAAGTGGCCCTGCAGGTCGCCGACTACAAGAAGGCGCAGCAGATGTACCGCGCGCTCCTGTTGCAGAAGCTCGACGAGGCCGGGCCCATCAAGAAGGCGATGGTGTTCTCTCGGCTCGGCGACATCCACGACAAGCTGGGTGAGAAGCCGAAGGCGATCCAAATGTACGAGCGCGCGCTCCAAACGGACGACAAGCTCGACGAGGCTCGTCAGAAGCTCAGCGCGTTGAAGGCCTGAGCCGAGCTCCGGATACTGGGGACGCCGGTAAGAGCCGCGGCGTCCCTGAATTCCGGCCGAAACCGGGGCCGTGCTTGCATCGAGGCCGCGAGCGAGGTCTCTTGAGAGATCCGGTAAATGGCCGACCTGGACAGGACGCTACCTTACGACCCCCGAGCGACGCTCGCGCCGGGGGCGTCGCCGGTAGGACGGCTCGGGCGCCGCGCGCTTCGGCTGGGCTTTCACGTTCGTGCTCTGCTCGGCACGCTGGGGGCGGCGGTCACGTCGGTCTTCACGCCGGGCCTCGCGGCTCGAGACACGGCGCGCCGCATCCTCACGCTGCAAGTGCTCTTCACCGGGTTCGAGGCGCTGCCGCTCGTGAGCGCGATCGCGCTCTTGCTCGGCTCGAGCATCATCTTCCAGACGAACCTGATGGTTCCGGGCGCGGACGGCGCGCTGCTCGGTAAGATCCTGGTCGCGGTGGTGCTCCGAGAGCTCGCGCCTCTCATCACCGCGATCGTCGTGGCGGGGCGCTCCGGGACGGCCATCGCGACCGAGCTCGGCAACATGAAGGTAAACTCCGAGGTCTTGGCCTTGATGTCGCTCGGCATCGACCCGCCGCGCTTCATCGTGTGGCCGCGCCTGCTGGCGAGCGCGATCAGCGTGATCGTCTTGATGATCTATTTCGCCGGTATGGCCTTGTGCGGCGCGTTCGTGCTCGGACGGCTGATGGAAGGCGCCGCCATCGACGGGGTGCGCTCGGGGATCGCCGCTGCGGTAACTCCGCTCGATCTCCCGTTCTTTCTCGCGAAGGGCGTGGGGCTGGGCGTGATCGTCGGCTGGCTCGCGTGCCATTTTGGCCTCGAGGTGAAGAGCTCACCCACCGAGGTGCCGCGGATGGCGAGCCGCGCCGTGGTGACGAGCCTGCTCGGCTGCGTCGTCGTGAACACGCTCCTCACGGGCATTTTCTACTATCTCGTCGGGCCGCCGATTCGTTGAGCCTGACGCTCGAGTGGTATGCTCGGAGGGTGAGCTCAGGGCTCGTGCTCGAGAAGGCGACCTTCCGCTACGGCGAGCTCTGGGTGCTGCTCGAAACGAGCTGGTCCGTGCCTCGCGGCGGCACGGCGATCCTGACCGGCGAGAACGGCGGAGGGAAGTCGACCCTGCTGTACCTCTGCGCAGGGCTCCTGCCCGCGACGAGCGGACGGGTCACGCTCGACGGCCACGCTCCGGACGTCACCAAGCCGAGCGAGCTCGTACGTCAGGGGGTGCGGCGCGGCTTCGTCTTCCAGCACGGCGGCCTGCTCTCGAACCGGTCCGCGCTCGAAAACGTGAGCCTTCCGCTTTCGTATCACGCGGATTTGCTGGGGTTCGAGCCGGGGGCGGTCAACCTGCGAGCTCGCGAGCTCCTGGCGGAGCTCCGGGTCTCCCAGATCGACATGCATGCCCTCCCGGCGCACCTCTCGGTCGGGGTGCGTCAGCGTGTCGCGCTCGCCCGCGCCTTCGCGATGAACCCGAACTTCGTCTTCATGGACGATCCCGACGCGGGGCTCGACGAGGCAACGAAGCGCCTAGTGTACGAGCGGCTCGGGAGGCTCCGCGACGATCCCGACGTGACGACCGTCCTTACCACCACCGATCCCGAGCTCATCGAGTATCTCGGCGCGCCGGTGATGCGCCTCGAGCACGCGAGGCTCTATCGGGGGGTAGCTCCGCCCGATCAGCGCGCCTGAGCGGGCGCTCGCCACTCGAGCAGGAGCTCCGCCGACACCGCGCTCTTCGCCGCGATGCGGACGCCCCCGTCGACGCCGGCGTACCTGAGCGTGCCCTCGAACACCCCGACGTGGTGCGAGTCGAGGAAGTGATGGATGTCGTTCAAGCTGACGATCATCGACGTGGGGCTCGACTCGACGACGAAGCATTGGCTCGGTCGCACGTTGATCGAGTACGTGTTGACGATCGCGGTCACGACCGCGTGCACACCCTCGGCCGAGCCGAGCGTGACCTTGCCCAGGACGGACGAAGAGAAGGCCGCAGGCGCCGCGGTGCCGATGGCGCGCAGCCCCTGACGCAAGGAGCGATCGGGGTAGAAGAGCCTCGCCGCCGAAACCAGGAGCGGGGCGAACTTCGAAACCGAGTAGAACCCGAAGGGCAGGTATCGCTCGCGCGCTTCGGGTAGCGTGATGCCGCGGCGCTCCGCGCCCTTCTGAACGGCGACGAAGAACATGCCCGCGATGAGCGCCTCCCGCGGGATGGCTTCGATCACGCGCTGTGGGTCGAGGGCGGCCTCCCAGGGAGGCTCGATGAAGTCGGAGAACGCGCGGGCCACGATCTCGGGAGAGCTTAATCTTACCGAGGGCTTATGCGCGCCTAAATCGCGCGCCTCAACGGCAGCGCGCGAACTCGGCCCGGTACAGCGCTTCTCCCAGGATCTCGTGCCCCTTCTTTCCGAAGTGGAGGCCGTCCTTGAACGGCGCGGCGAAGGCGGGGCAGAGGAGCTCCGCGTCCCCGCAGGATAGGAGCGAGTGGGCATCGACGACGGCGTCAGCCGGTCCAGCGGCGATCCAGGCGTTGAGGTCGGCCGTAGCGGCGCCGCGCTTGGGCGTGAAATAGCGAGTGAAGCCGCCCCAGGGCGCCACGGTGACCGCGACGACGCGCCACCCGTGGGAGTGAGCGCGCTGGTAGATCGCCGAGAGATCGCGCTCTATCTTCGCGTTGCTTCGCCCGGCCGTCTCGTCGCTGTAAAGGTCGTTCACTCCGCCGAAGACGATGAGATGCGTGAAGCGCGCCGCCGGCGCGTTCGCGAGCTCCGCTTCGAAGCGCCTCCGCATCTGGTTCACCATGTCGCCCCCCTTGCCGAAGTTGACGAACTCGCTCTCGGGGCAGCGTTGCTCGAGCACTCTGAGGTAGCCGCCGCCACCCGAGCGATAGTCGGTCAGGGAGTCGCCCAGGGCAGCCACCCGGCAGGGGCGCGGCGGCACCGGCGCGGCGGCGCTCGAGTTAGCGGAAGGAGCAGGGCCGTTCGGCGTCTCCGGCGTTCCGGCGTCCGAATCGAGGTGTAGAAGCACCGGGGCCGATGGCGGCCCAGGGGCGTGAAGGCTCTTCGTGGAGGGAGAGGTCGGACCACTCGCGACCTCCCGAGCGACGGGGGGCGGCTCCGACGGGCAACCCCCGAGGGAAAACACCACGAGCAGTCCGAAGGGGACGAGAGTCCGCATGTCAGGCTATGGTCCTTCTGCCCGATGGGCGCGCGAGAAGTCTACCTCAAGACTCGTAAGATCCCGGATCTGTTCTGGAACCTGTACGTGTGTCGGCCGCCTGCGGCAGTGCTCGTGGCGGCGCTTTCGGGGACGCGCGTCACGCCGAACCAGATCACGCTTTCCGCCGTCATCGTCGCGGTTCTGAGCGTGCTCGTTCTCCTGATCGTACCGGGCTACGTGGGCACGCTGACGGCGATCGTCATCTTTCAGATCTCGTACGTGCTCGACTGTGCGGATGGGATGCTCGCGCGCTGGCGCGGCATCCAGTCGACCGCGGGGCACCTGCTCGATTTCTTGATGGACGAGATCAAGGCGTTCCTCCTGCTCGCGGCGGTCGCCGTGCGCCTGTACCTCGATCACGCCGACGTCCGGTTCCTCCTTTTGGGGTTGTTCGGGTTGGTCGCTCTCGCGTCGGGTATCGCCCTCACGACGTTCACGCGCCGTCCGGAAATCGCTCCTCCGCGAACGGAAGGAGCCGTTCCGGCGCCTCCGCGGCGTTCACTCCTCGGGCGCGCGCTCGGCCTCGTCGAGCGCGGAGCCAAGTTCGTCATCCACTACCCGTCGTACATCCTCTTCGCCGCTCTGGCTGGCCACCTCGAGGCCTACTTTTTTCCTTACGTGGCCGTGAACGCGCTCTACGCCGCCAGGGCGTTCGTCGGCGTCAGCTTGCGATTCGGGCGCGGTTAGCCCCGAGGGGTGGCCCCTTCTTTGCACGCTTTCGGCTCATGATAGCCGCTGAGCTCCGCAAGTTTTTCGAATCGCGCGGGACTCGATATCACGTGTACGAACACGAGCCCCGTTACACCGCTCAAGAGATCGCAGACTCGGTGCACGTCTCCGGGAAACACTTCGCCAAGACGGTCCTCATCCGCATCGACGAAGATCCGGAGACTCTGGCCCTCGCGGTCCTACCCGGTCATGAGCGGATCGACTTTGCACGCCTGGGTCGGCAATTGGGCCACGCTGTGGCATTGGCCAGCGAGGAGGTTTTCCAGCGGGTGTTCCCGGGCTTCGAGCTCGGGGCGGCTCCGCCGATCGCCGATCTCGCCAGCCTGCCGTTGTCGGCGGTCTTCGTAGACTCCGATCTGGCAAAGCAAGATCTCATCGCCTTCAACGCAGGGACCCTGACCGGCGTCGTCGAGATGCAGTGGGCCGAATTTGCGCGCCTGACGCAGCCCCGCATCATCGACTACGGATCGGTCGCCGCCCGAGCGCAGCCCGCACCGGAAGCGCGCGCCTGACGCCAGACTAGTGTCGAAGCGCGTTCTCGCGAGCATAGAGCTCGACGATGGCGGGGTCTGCGAGCGTACTCACCACGGCGGTCTCGGTTCGAAGGTCGCGTGGCTTCGTCAGAAGAGCTTCGAGGTTCGTGGGCGTGACGTACCGGAGCCCCTCCGGCAGCCTGTCCCGGTTGGAACGGAGGCGCTCCGCGAGGAGCGCGCTCGATTCGGTCGGTGACGCGAGCGCGAACCCCCACTCCCCGAGAGCAGGCAGCTCCGCGCGGTAGGGGAGGACGTGGAAGCCGGCCGCGGCGAGGGTCGAGAGGACGCTCGCGTGCGCTTGGGGGAAGGTGAGCGGGGAGGGGAGCTGCAACGCGACGACTCCGTTCGGCGTGAGGCGCGCCGCGAGGCTGCGGTAAAAATGGCGGGTGAAGTGCTTCGCCTCGCGGTACCCGATGGGATCGTCGGCGTCGACGATCAAGAGCTCGAATCGCTCATCGGACGACTCGACGAACACCGCGGGCTCGGCTTCGACGATCGCCACGCGCGGGTCACGCAACGCCGCCTTGGCGGGCGCGCCCGGCCATGGGGCGTTCGAGACGAGGTCGGCGAGCGAGCGGTCCGTCGCGACGACCGTGAGCTTCACGAGCGGCGAGGCGCGCAAGAGCTCGCGTTCGACGAGGCCCGTTCCACCTCCGAGCAGGAGTGCGTGCTTCGCTTCCGGCACCGCGAGCCGCGCCGGGTGGACGAGCGCTTCCGGATAGCGCTCCTGATCGAGCGCCGACATGCGGAGCGCGCGATCGACGTAGAGCTCGAAGTGAGAGCCGAACGAGACCAGATCGATGCGCTGCCGGGCGCCACCCGCGGTGAGGACGACGTGTCCGGAGAAGGCTCGCGCTTCCGCGAGCGGAAGGTGCCGCTCCGCGACGACAGCGCTCGCACCCGCGGCGAGCAGGCTCATAGCGGGCAAGACCTTCGTCGAAAGGCCCGGGAGCTCCCGCGCGGAGAGAAAGCGCGCGAGCGGCGCGGCGCTCAGGCTCGTGACGGCGAAACAGGCGCCGAGTACCGCGCCCGCGTGAAGCGGGGGCAGATTCGCCGCGGCGGCGAGCGCGACCGCGAGCAAGAGCGCGCTCACCGCGAGTCGAAATGGAGAGAGCAGGTCGACCGCGACCCCGAGATCACGAGCATCCCTGGCGAGCCAGCGGACACACGCGACCGAAGCGTAGGCGATGCTCGCTCCGGCGAGCGCGAGCGTGAAAAGCAGGTAGAGGAGCGAACGCGTGGCGAGCGCGAAGCTCACGCGAAAGCACCAGGGAAGGAGCGTCGCCGCTGCTCCCGCGATCGCCAGTGAGCGCGCGGCCTGGCCGCCGCCGCTCCTACCGACCATGGCGAGCCCGCCGCCGAGACCGAGTCCGAGCGCCGCGGCTACCGCGACCGCCACCGAGGGCAGGCCGAGCGGAGTGAGATAGACGGAAGGAGCGCGGAACAGCAGCTCTCGAGACGACGCAGCGAGCAGAACCACGATGACCACGACCTCGGCGGTGACGTGAGTCACCGGCCGCACCTCGGTCGGCTCGGGCGCTTCCGGTTCGCCGTATCCGGCGCGCGACGCCGGCGGGCGGTCGCGCGTCACTTGCCCCCGGAGAAGACGCCGCCTCCGCGGAACGTGCCGCCGCCGACGTAGCCACCACCGCCGCTCGAACAGTCGTCGAGCGTCGCAACCGCGCAGAGGACGAGGAAGCCGACCACGACCAGGAGCGCGATCAAGTTGCTGCCGGAGCCGCCGCCGGACGAGGCGACGTGCGGCAGACGGGCGCCCGGCCCCTTCACCGGGAGCCCGAACGCCGTGGCGATGGTCGGCCAGGCGAGCGGGTGGGAGTGGCTCCAGGTCGCTTCGGATCCTGCTTGCTCGCGACTCAAGACTTCACTCCCGGAGGTGAAGTCAGCGACCTCGCTGTAGTCGCCGACGCTCACCTTCCAGTACACCTCGCCGAGCACGTACTCGACCCTCGCCCGGTTCTGGTTGCGGGCGCGATAGACCTTGCCGG
>JAEZYO010000812.1 GCA_023419055.1 Pseudomonadota bacterium
GCGCAATCAGCGTCGCGACCGAGCCAGAAGGGCCAAGCGTGCCGCCTTCTCGACCGCGAAGGCTGGTGACTAACCGATCGCCCATGGTTCTGGAGGTCGTTTCGCGTGCCGTCCGGGCGCCATGGACCAGGAGTGACGATGCAGTGTTTCGAGTTCCGCGAGCTCCGAGCGACCTACGGTAAGTTCCCGGTAGCGGAGGGACTGGCCAAGTCCGAAGAGTATTCCGCCTGGCTCGAGCACCTCCAGACCTGCACCGACTGCTCGGAGTGGGAGCTCGGCTGTCGAGTGCGTGATCGTGGCTTCGATCCGGCACGGTTTCCTTGCGTCCACGTTGCGGACCAAGTGACGGATCGGTGTTCCGTGCACGAAAGTCCCTGGCAGTGTCCCGATACGCTCGTGGTTCGCACCGAGTCCGGAGAGTACGGTTTGCCCATTCGCGACGGTGGGTCCTCGTGCTCGCTCATCAGCTACTGCCCTTGGTGTGGGGTGAAGCTCACTGTTTCGGAGGCATGAGAAGGACGCCGGGTGAGGCTCGCTGTCCATCAGAAGAGACGCTTGGAAGCCCGGCTTGAGCGAATAGCTTGACTTCTCGGCGCGCAAGCGTCTATCGAAGAAGCGAAGCGTCCGATAAAATGGACGATGCCCCTCATTCCAGGAGAGCTCCGATGGCACGACCGCAACCCGACGAACTGGCAGCTTACATCGATCAAGCCAAGCGCGACGCAATCTTTGCGTACGGCTTCCTGCGCGAAACAGGCTCGCTCACGGCCAGCCACATCGGCTTCAACATTGCTCACAAGATCCCCGAACACGACAAGCTGCTCTCGGTGAGCTTTCCCCCGCCGTGGTCGAGAGACCGCGAGCCGAAGGCGACCGTAACGGACTTTTCGTCGCACGCCGACCACATCCTGTCGGAGGCGCGCCTCGACGCCGACACGGTGGTGCATGCACACACGCCCTACCTCGCGGCCTGGTCGCTCGCGCAAAAGCCGTTCCCCATCCTGTACGTCGCGCCGCAACGCCAGCTCCTGGCGCGCGAAATACCGAACCACCTCGAGCGGCGTCGTAGCCAGCTCGACGTCATCCGCGAGCGTCTGGACAAGTACCCGGATCTCGCCCCGCCGCCAGGGCTGCTCGAGTCGAACGGCGGCGCCAACATCTGGGGACGCGGGATCCTGAAGACCGCCGAGCTCATTCTGTTGATCGAGGAGGGCGCTCGCATCCAGGCGATCGCCGAACAGATCGGCGGCGCCAAGGAGTATACGGACGGTGCTCTGGAGGTGCAGTGGTCGCGAACCGGGCTCGTAGAAAAGGGCAAGTCCTACACGCGCTCGTTCGCCCCCGCCGCCGAATGAGCTCCGGGTCCGAGAACGGCGAGTTTCTCGGAGACGAGAGGGGCTCGCCGTTCTGCTACCGTGGCCTCAGTGTCTGCGTTTCGGCGACTATTTCGCGCGCTGTTCGGGATCCCCGAAGCGCGCCCAGAGATTCCGCCAACCGAGATCCTGGATTTCCTGAGCGACCGTTTCCCGCCGATGCGGCCGTTCCCGAATCTGGACCTTTGCCGCCGTTCCGCGTCATTCTTGCGCGTCACTGCGAGCGGGGCGCCAGGCGACACCGTCGAGCCCGGACTCTTCCCTCGGCCTCGCGAGAAGAATGCTCGGCTGTTGCTCGCGTACGCGGGCCTCTACGACTCGTCTTCCGTGCTCGACCGAGCTCGTCGCGCGTACGGCAACGACCGCACGCAGTTCGCTCGGCCAAAGAGCTACCACGCGCACGACGCCGTGGCCTGCGCGCTGGTCCACCCCTCGATCGATCCGTCGCTGAAGTGCACGTTGATCGCCCATCTTTGTGCGGAGACGAGCCGAACTCGTGGCCATCGCTCGCGGAAGAAGACCTGGCGCCTTCGCCGCTGGGCCATCGAGCGCGGCCTCGTGACGGAGCGTGAGGTCACTCGATGACGGTGACTGGTGAGCGATTCGGGCAGCTGCCACCACATGATCCCGAATAGCCGAGTGAGGTAGCGCTCGACGGCGCGTCCCGAGAACCGGTAGAGACGGCGAGAAGAAGACTCGCACCTCTACCTGACCCGCCTCGAAGAAGTGCATCTTGTACTCGAGGTGCGGCGTATCCCCCCGGGGTTGCGAGGGGAGCCGCCTCTCCGCGCGTGACGGCGACGCCAGGAGCTGTGCCGGGATCAGCCGATGAGTAAGGGTCTTCCCATCGTATTGCCGTGTCGGGCTATTCCGATCGCGGCTGGCGCTAGAAGAAGAGCCTCAGACCAACCAGGTCGAGTCGAGCGGCCTCCAAAGCTTCTATCGTTTGCCGGACCTCGGAGAACGGGACTTTGGCCCCGACCGCGAGAAAATACCGAGCGACGCCTGCAGCGAGGCGAACTCGCTCCGCGCAACGACGCAGGCCTTCATAGTCGCGGGCTCCGGCGCGCTTGGGAACGGCCAGACCTTCCCCGATGCCGCTGCATCCGGGGGCAACATTGCCTCCAGGCCCCTTGATCGAGGCTCCGTCGTCGACCACGAAGATCAAGAGCCCTTCCTCTCCGGGTGACAAGTGGCGCAGGCCGAGGCTCACTTCCTGGGATTTGCCGCTCCAGACGAGTCGGGCGCTCGAGCCACCCGCGACCAGCACGCTCGCCAACACGCGCTGTAGGACAAGGAACGGCGCGTCGTCCGACACTCCAACCTGGATATCTCCTCCGCGAAGCTGGCCGCCGAGCTCATCCAGCGCCATGGCATTCAGTGCCGCCCGGGTCAATGCCCTCGCCGATACGGCTCGGCGGTGTGACTCGACGTCCATCTGGACGACGAGCTTGGCGCCCATCGAAATCCTCTTCCCCGTCACCTCTACGCGTGCGGCGGCCGGCGCTGAGTGCCCTGGCTCTGGCTGGATGGACCGCGACGTTTCCGTCGGCGCGTCTTTGCAGCCGAGCGTGAGGCCCGATAAAGCGAGCAGGAGCGACGCTGCGGCACGTGCCGCACGAGCGTGGAGGTGATCGAGGTTCATGAAGCGCTGACAACGCCGTCGGCGTACCGTACGGTGCTTCGGCGACCGTATCACCCTGATGAGGAGCGCGTGGTCAAGAAGCGAACGCAAAGAGCCGCGATCGTCGGGGTCGCAGAGAACGGCAACTCGGCCGTGCTCGTGACTGTCTCGCCCGACGCTACGCTCCTCGATCGCCGCCAGATCGATCTCACCGAGCCCGGCACACCGACTCACCCGCATCACCACGAGGGGTCGTGGGCGGTGGGGCGCTACCTCGAGACTCCCGGGGCGCGGAAGATCTCGCTCGCCGAGGCCGTAGCGCTCGTCGCGCGCGTTCGCGACGCTGCTTTGCGCGGCGCACGAGAGAGCCTCGAGGCGCTGGCGGAAGCGGTGCCCGTGCCGATAAATTGCATCGCCCTTCGGGTGTGCCCGGAGCTGCCCCCGACGACGGAGGAGCGCATCACCGACAATCGAGCACAAACATACGCGGACTCCGTGATGTACCGCCAGGCGCTCGCGACGGCTGCCGAGGCGCGGGGCTGGTCCGTGTACTGGTACGAACGGGAGAGCGTGTTCGGCGACGCCGCGAAGGTGCTCGGCGGCAAGGACGTCGACGCGTGCTTGCTCGCCATGGGTCGCGCTGCAGGGCCGCCCTGGCAGGCCAAGCACAAGCTCGCGGCGGCTGCAGCGCTGGCAGCGCAGATGGCGCGATCCTGAGCTCCCCTACCCGGCGCGCCGGCAGACAAAATTCTACTCGGGGAGGGGGGACAATCTGGTCATCTGCCTCGACGGTCGCTAAGGCGATAGAAAACGACAACAGGCTCGCGGACGGTCGCGTTGCAGCTCTAAATCTGGGACTCTCAACGGCTCGACCGTGGCAACGACTCGAGTCTTCCGGCGTGGCGCGACCGTCCTCGTTTTCCTCTCGACTCCTCGAGGCGTCCGTAGTTGCGGCTCTCTTGGCCGACCCGAGCCGTCCGCAGCGGTGATGGATGATTTTCGTGTGCGCGAGCTTGCGCCCAACGTCGCTCTCGCGACCTACCGTTGCGGAGATTGCCTGCGGAGCGTCGGGTTCGTGAGTACGAGGCGGGTCCGAGGGGTGGGCGTGGAAATTTAGGAAGCCGCGGCGCAGCGCGCTGGTGCTCGGACACGTTGCGCGGCCGGCCTCGAGCCGTCTAGCCTGGCGGTCGGCTGGAGGTGACCATGTCAGAGGCCCGGTCGTTCATTCGGTACCTCGAAGAGCTCGGCGTCCACGTCATCGACTGCTCGGGGCGGGTCGATCTGGCGCTCGGTCTCGCGCGGCTGAAAGCGCTGCAAGCAGAGTTTGCTGCGCGGCCGCTCCTCGACGGCAGGCGCAAGTTGCTCATTGATTTCAGGAGCACGGTCTGGGCGAGCGAGGAGACGCACCAGGAGCTGTCGAGGATCACGCGACGCGATTTCGGGCTTCGCGCCGACAACTCCAGCATTCGCGTCGCGATCCTGAATCAGCGCTGGAGCGGTCCGATTTCCGACAATGAGCACTGGTTCTTCGCCGAGCGTGAGGCGATCGAATGGCTGACGGCTAATTGAGAAACTGACCATTGAGTCGGGCGAGGACGGCGCGTACTGAGGAGCGGATGAGCGGTCGAGCTTCTCGGTGGGCAGTCGGGGCGGCGCTTCTCGGGGCAGCGTG
>JAEZYO010000815.1 GCA_023419055.1 Pseudomonadota bacterium
GTGATAGACACCCGCACGCCGGTCGGCTCCTCGCCGCGGTCGGGCATGTACGGCCAGGTTGTCGTGAGCGGCGGCGCCGGCTCGGCGGTCCAACGGACTCCGAGGCGCGACGCCTCCGAGATCACCGCCTCCTGCATGAGTTGCGTGCGCTCCATGCCGTTGAATGCCGCGCACGCGGCGTCGAAGATCGAGTTCTCGAGGGGGTGGAGGCGCAGCGTCTTCGTCCGGAAGGACTTGCTGCGCTCCACTGGTTCTGCGGTTCGCCGAGCACGAGCAGCCACAAGCACCTCACCGAAGCGCAGCAGATGCGTTGACGTATACGACGAAAGCGGTTCCCGCGGCGACCTCGTCATCGAGGGCGCGCAGACCGAGGCGCTGGCCGTCTCCGACCGCGACCCCCTGGAACGACAGCAGGCCGTTCGCGGTCCTGATCGTGTCGCATGAGAGAGGGACCCGGCCGTCCGTCGGGCGCCTGGACGAGCACATGACCGTGCTCCCCTTCGGGACGACCAGTGCCCCATCGTTGACGACGTCCTCGATCACGACCGCCTCGGCCTGGCCGGGAGACGCCGCGTCGACCGGGCCCGTCAGCCTGGCGGGGACGAGCGTCCCACGCACCAGCGTCGCGCCTGCGCTCTCGACGCTGGGTCGATCGGCGAACCCCGCCAGCGCGATCCTCCTCGACGGGCGATCACTCCGGTCGGTCAGGGCTTCGCTCTGGCGCGCCGGCTGCGCGACTACGCCGGCATCGTTGCGCCGCTTGGGCCGTACGACGGGTTGTTCGAGCGGAGGGCCGGAGGCCGCGGTTGGCTGCGGTGGAAGCGTGGCAGGCGTTGGATCCGCCGACACAGGCAGCTCGTCCGCGGCGGGTGGTGTTGCCGCTGCAGGCGGACTATGCGGCGGGAACCGGCGCGCAACGACAGGCTCCGCGCCCTCCCGACCCGAGAAGGCGGGCAGGAAAAGGGTCAACGCGACGAGAGCGAACGCGATCGCGCGGGCCGGCCAGACGGTGCGCCTCGGCCTGGGAGCCCGCCCTTCAGATTCAGGATCCGCTGGCGCCGGCGACACCGCCTCGTACGCCGCGGAGCTCCGGGTCCCCGCGACGGCGGTGTCCGGCAAACCCAGCACGGGTTGGTCCACGAGGAGCCCGAGCTCACCCAGCTCGGCGGCGCAGTCGCTCGGCCCATACTCGATGCCCGTGCGCGCAAGGTGGCGACGGAGCGCGCTCGCGAGTTCGGCGCCATCCTGGAAGCGATCTGTGGGCCGGCGTGAAAGCGCCTTCTCGCAGATCTTCGCCAGGGATCGCGGCAGCCCCGCGGTTGCCGCTCTCACGTCCGCCAGGCTGCACTCGGTGATCCGGTGGATCGTGCCCGCCTCGTTCCCGGCGTCGAAAACCCGGCGATCAGTGAGCAGCTCGACCAGCAGGATCGCCAGGCTGAACAGATCGGAGCGACCGTCGAGCGGATCGCCGAGGATCTGCTCCGGGCTGAGATACGAGAACGTCCCCTTGAGCGTGCCGGTGCGCGTCCGGTCGCGGCCCTGCATCCGGGCGAGCGCGATCCCGAAGTCGAGCAGCTTCACGACGCCGCTCCGCGCGATCATCACGTTCTTGGCGCTCACGTCGCGATGCACGATGCCGAGCGGCTGGCCGTCGGCCTCGGCGAGGGTGTGCGCGTGGTGCAGGGCGTCCGCGATGGACGCCGCGACATGGCAGCAGAAGCCCTCGCTGAGACGCCGGTGCTCGCGCTGTGCCGCCTGCATCGCCGCCCTGCTGGTCACGCCGTTGACGTACTCGAGCACGAGATAGTACCGCTCGCCGACCTGGGCGAGGTCGAAAGCCTGCGCGATGTTCGGATGGTGCAGGCGACTGGCGAGCCGCGCCTCGTACGCGAAGGCCCTGCGGATCCCCTCGTCCAGCTCCAGGCCCGACGTCATGCACTTGAGCGCGACCTCACGCACGAAGTCCGCGGGGCCCACCTTCCGCGCCAGGAAGACCTCCGCAGTCCCACCGCGGCCAAGGAGACGCAGGAGCTCGTACCGCGCCGCCTCCCCGCCCAGCTCGAGCGTCTGGCCTGGCTCAAAACATCCGCTCTCCTCTCTTCCCGGCAACGACGGTGCGGTGTCGGCGAGGTCCTCGCCGACAGGCTGGGCCGTCACCGGGGCGGCGGAGTGCTCGAAGGCAGGGTCCATGGCCGCTAGAAGCGAAGTCCACCGACGGTGACCGACCGGCGCTTGCCGGCGCCCTCGTTGATGGTCAGCTCGAATGGCCCTTCTGACGTATCGCCCTCGGTCAAGCGCAGGGAGATGACGCCGCTGCTGACCCTCTGGAACTCGATGGTCCGGTCGGAGAGGTACTCGCGCTTGCTCGCCCCCTTGTTCACCACCACCGAGCCGACCTCCAGCGGCACGCGCCCGCGGTTCTCGACCGTGAAGGTGAGGATGACGTCGCGGCCGAAGTAGCAGAGCTCGGTTACCTCGAGCACGATGTCGTCGTTGCGGGCGCGCGCGCCCTTCCGCGTGCAGTTGTGGGGCTCGCTGAACGCGCGGAGGAACCTCCCGCTCACCTCGGCCTCGATCCGAGCCGCGCTCTCCGCCTCGAGCTTCGCCTTTTCGACGCGCACGTACTCGCTCTCGCTGGAGCGGTTCGGGTAGACGAGGACGACGCGCGTGTCAGCCGCCGTTCGCCGTTCGACGCGCTTCAGGTAGAGCATGAGGGTGGCGTGCTCGAGCCTCACGAGGACCGTCGTGACCGCGTCGTCGCTGGCTCTGCCTCGGAGCGCTCCGTCGCCGTTGGGCGTGATGGCGAGGTACCGTCCCTGGGCGACCGGCTCGATCCGGAACAGGGCGTCGCTGTCGGGAGTGCGGCCATCGGTGCAGTCGCCGCAGGTGGGCGGGGCGAGCATGTCCTCGGGGAACTCGACAGTCGTGAGGAGGTTCGGCGCCGTCCGGACCTCGATGGCCTTGCCGACGGTGGCCTCATCGAGCGTGACCTGCCTGGCGCCTCTCACCGAGAGGGGCGGCTCCTGGGTCCGATCCTTCCCGTGGGCCGAGGCGCCCGGCGAGACCAGGACGACCACTGCGAGGAGGACGAACCTTGCGACGGGCATGGGCGCGACCTCTCGGGCGTTGCGTCACCCGGACCGTGTCTATCCGGGCATGGCTTCGCATGCCATGCATACCGCCCCACTCGCCCATGTGCAGCGCGGTAGACGAGATCAACGCCCCTGCCCCACCGGTGACCCTTCGGCGGGGAAGCTCGCACGACCCTGTGCGGTATCGATGGCCTCAGAGCGACAGTCCGAGCTGGGCTTGCTTCCCGAACCATGGGCGCGCGTCCCAGCCGCGAGCCTCCGCGATGGAGCGCGCGATGGGCAGCAGCTGGCGCTCCACGTAATGCTGGTAATCGAGCGGAGCACCCGAGCGGAGCTGTAGCGGCTCCGGGCCGGCGCGGGACATGACGTAGGAGATCCGGCCTCGCTCGCCCTTCCAGCCGAGGAGCCGCGCTGCGCGGACCTGCGGGCTCTGCGCGCCGTAGTCCTCGGCCGGCCGCCGTAGCGATCGACGGTACACCAGCTCCGTGTCGAGCTCCCCGCGTTGCAGTCGGCCGACGAGGTCCCGACAGAAGTCTCGCACCTCGCTCTCGTCGGCCTCGGCGAACGCCAGGGTGAGGAGCTCGACCTGGAGGCGACGGGCAAGCGGCGTGAAGTCGCTGCGCGCGGCCTCCATCCCCTTCACCTCGACCTCCGACGTGCCCTGCGCGCCGAGCCTGAGGCCGGCGTAGCCCTTGGCTCGACCGCGCCCTTCCCCGGAGGCATCGTGCTTCAGCCGCGGGATGAAGAAGCG
This sequence comes from Pseudomonadota bacterium, assembly GCA_023419055.1. The sequence continues at coordinate 3,844 of JAEZYO010000815.1, forward strand.
CCGGTAGACCTTCTCGCATCGGATCCGAAGATGGGACGGGACGTCGTACTGGCGCCGGATCTGGTCGGCGATGGCCGCATTGAGCGCCTCGGCCTCCGCCGCGCCGAAGGCCGTCAGATCCTCGAAGCTAGCCGCATCATCGCACCCGGAGAGCACGAACACGGAGTCGGTGTCGCCGTAGAGCGTGCGCAGCCCTCGCGCCTCGAAGAAGTCCCGGGCCGTGGTGAGGAAGACCTTGCCGAACGATGTGATGGCGCCGGCGAGCTCCGTGCGCGCGTAGCGGCAACCCTCGGCGCCGAGCACGCCGTAGAAGGAGTTCTGCAGGATCTTGTAGACGTAGGCCGCCGTCTCGTCTCCCGCGGCGAGGGCGGCCTCACGCTGCTCGGCGTAGCGCGCGATGATCGCCGGCAGTATTCCGGGGGTCCGCTCGAACCGCGCGCCGTTCGGGGCGACGAGGTCGTCGGAACGGGGCGCCCGCCGCTCGGCCCGCGCGTGCGCCAGCGGGTCGACGTTGAAGGTGCGGATGATCGATGGGTACAGGCTGCGGAAGTCGAGCACGAGCACGTTGGCGAAGAAGCCCGGCGCCGCGTCGAGGACAGTCCCGCCGGCCGCGCCCGACACGGCGCGCTCGATGCGGGACGACGGCACGACGCGGCGCGCGCGCAGCTCGGCCGCGTAGATGCGCTCGAAGGCGGGGATGCTTGTCCACGCGAGCTCTAGCGAGACCCCGGTCAGCGCCGAGCGCTTCGCGGTCAGGACGTCCAGGCCGGTCCTGGAGAGGATCCGCAGCACCAGCTCCGAGTCCCGCAGGCAGTACGCACAGAACAACTCCGGATCGTCGCGTCGGAGCCGGTCGAGCTCGTCGAGCTTCGATAGGCCGCGCGCCGACACGGACTTGCCCTCGCCGAGGACGGCGCGGGCGACCGCCTCGAGCGAGAGGTCCTCGAAGCGCTCGCCCGAGGCACGCACGAGGCGCATGGCGTCGAGCGCCGCGCGCCCAGGGACCTGAAAGGCGGCGCGGCGCCCCTCGCGTTCGACGAACGACGCAGGTTCGGAGGTCCGCCCCACGTCGAAGGCGACTCCGCAGGCCGCGAACCGCCTGGCGAGCACACGCAGGTCGAAGTCGATCACGTTCCAGCCGGTGATCACGTCCGGATCCCGTGCCCGGATGCGGCTCGCCAGCGCGGCCAGGAGCTCCGCCTCGGTCCGGAACGAGGCGACCCCGGGTAGGCCCAGCTCCGGCCCGACGAACAGCACCTCCCCGACTCCCCCGGCCCCCGCGAGCGACACGGCCACCACCGCCCCCGCGCGGTCCGTCTCGATGTCGAGCGCCAGCCAGGCCAGCGCGGTCGTGCTCGGGCCGGGCGCGAGCGTGGGCTCGACGAAGACCACGTCGACCCGCCGCCCCGGAGTCGCGGGCCCGCGGAGAACCACCGGACCGCGCAGGCCGAGCGCGAGGAGCGACTGGTTCGCCCGGGGCCGATCTCGGCCGCGCACAGGGAGGTGCGCGGCCTCGAGCGCTCGTACCGCGTCGTCGTCGGCGCCGTGCGCCACCTCGAGCCGCGCGAGCGGGGCGCCGTCGAGGTCCGACCAGCCCTCGGGATCGAGCGAGGCGCCGGGAAGAGAGCCGAGCGCGGCGCGCCCATTCTCCTGGGCGACGTAGAGCGCCGGCCTCGGCGCCGTCAGCACCGCGGCGAAGCTGCGACCGTCCTCGAGCCGACCTGTGAGGAAGGTGCGCGCGCCCGAGGTGGCGCGGCGGGCCTCGGCGTTCCCGTCGCGGCCCTCATCCCAGGCCGCGACGATGAAGCCCCGCGCCTCCTCCATAGAGGGGGGTTCTACCGTGTCGCGCCGACACTCCAGGGCGGCGCGTCCACCAACCTCGCCGCCGGCCATGGGGCCGCAAGCACCTGACCGGACGCGCTTTCGCCCCGTGTCCGGGGTCCATGGACCTATCCGTGTCAGACCTACATGTAGGACTGTCTCCGACACCACGGAGGCGTCATGCCCAACACCGAGAACCACCCCGAGACCATCATCACCCCCGCCCGCGCTCGCGAAGCGCTGCAGTGCATCGCTGACCTGACCGGCCCGGTCCCCGCCGACCACTGGGCGATCGTGACCTTGAGCGAGGTGCTCCGGCAGTTCGAGGAGGCACTCCGCGGTGAGAAGGCCCACGAGGAGACGAGCTGCCCGGGCTGCCAGGTGGCCCGATTCATCATCCCGTTCACGACCGATCACCTGGCCCACTGCCCGGACCACCCGGCGGTCCGGCGCGCGCGCGCCGTGCGCGACGCGGTCCGCCTCGCCCCGGAGGTCGTGCGGTCGCTCCGCCTCGAGCCGGTGACGCTCGATCCCGCGCGGCCCGAGGCGATCGACGAGCTCGTCGCCATTGAGGTGCCGCGCTGGAAGGGGGGCTGGACCTTCCTCCGCGACGCCTCGTGGCTCCGGCACTCCATCGAGTTCCTGACTGGCACTGGCAGGAAGAAGTACCCGGAGCAGGTCGCCGGCCATGTCAGGGAGCTCGATGAGGCCATGGAGGCCTGGCGGCGAATCGTCCACCGCGGCTCCGATCCCTGCCCTTACTGCGGCGCGGTCTTGAATCTCGATGAGGTCATCGACCATCTCCTGCGCTGCAAGCACCACCCGGCAACGGTCCTCGCCGACGAGGCCTTCGCCGCGCTCGCCGCCAGCCTTGGCAAGGCCGGCGCGGAGATGCTCGTCAAGCTGGTCGAGGAGCGGAACGGTCAGGTGGATGGCCTACGCGCCCTCATCCTCGCCTGCAACATCTTCGATGGCGACCTCGGCTGGAACGGCGAAGAGTCCTACGCCCGCGGATACGTGGAAGACGCGCTCAAGCGGGCGGTGGTAGCGGCGCGGCAGCGCGCCGGCGTCGGAGATCCGGAGTACCGGCCGAACCTGGAACCCGTGGCGGAGGCGGCGAGCGGCCCCGCGTTCGCGAGGACCGTCTGGCGCGCGGCTCTCCGGGTCACGACCGAAGGGCCGACGCCCGGCAGCCACGCCGGCTCCGAAGAGGACGGCGCCCTCCTCCGTGCCACATACCAGGAGATGCTGCGGCTCCACGAGCAGCTCTCCGGCGAGCAGGAGTGCGCGGCCTGCGGGCGCCACGGCATCTTCACGCACAACGCCGTTCGCCACGTGGCCGAGTGCCTCCTCAGCCCTGCCATCGCCCGGCAGCGGGCAGCGGCGGCCGAGGTCCAGCTCGCGAGCGCGATCCTGAAGGAGAAGCGGCCCGGGCAGGCACTTCCCGAGATCGCCAGGGACCGGGGAGCGCCCATCCGGCTCCTCCTCCCCTCCGCCTACTGGCGGAGCGAGGCGGCCCGGCGCGCGCAAGCCCGGAAGTACTTCGAGCAGAGCCCTCCGCTCGATTTCCTGCTCTCGCCCGAGCAGCGCGGGAAATACCCCATCAGCGTCGGCTCGTACCGGGAGCGGCTGGTCCATGCCCTCTCCACCTGGCAGCGCCTCGCGCTCGTGGAGAGGAGCGAGTGTCCCTTCTGCGGCGAGGAGGCGCCGCTCGATGCTCTCCTGCGCCACGTACTTGCCTGCGCGTCCCACCCCGCGGTCCAGGAGGCGAGGGTCCACGAGAGCAGGCTCGCGGAGGTCCGCATCGACCCTCCAGGCGTCGCGACGCGGCTCCGCCGGGAGGCGGATCGCGCCCGGATGGCGACGGTGCGGCTCCTCGAGTGCACCGAGAGCTTCCGCGGCAGCTTCGGGGACGACGACCGTGGGCGCGCTACCATCTCGCGAGACCTCGAACCGGCTTGGAACTGGGAGACGAACGTCGCGGAGAACGCGCTCAGGGGGCTGGAGGGCAAGGTCTCCCCGCCGATCGAGCGGTACGCGCGGCTGCTGGCCCGCTGGGCGATCTTCGTCCCCAAGGGCGACGGCAGGACGTGGGTCTCCTCCCTGGTCGTGCCACCTCCGACCTCGATCGGCGTGGGCTGGCTCGCGCTCCTCGATGCCCTCTTCGTAGACCTGATCGCACGCGGCTGGAGGCCCCGCATCCTGTCGAGCGCGGCCGTGGACAAGGAGGGCGCGCTGTCGCTCACGCTGGAGGGCATGACGCCGGAGCTGCTGACTTGCGTGGACGAGGCGAGGGCCGAGAGCCGGCGGACCTGCGAGCGCTGTGGCGCGGCCGGCAGGGTGCGCACGGCGCCGGACGGAACGATGCGGACGCGCTGTGGCGAGTGCGAGGCGGCGGAGACAGTTCATTGATCCGCCTGCCACCCTGGCGGCGCCGCGCCAGAGTATCTCGCCAGTGCCATCGCCGGTGGCGCGCTACCAGTGCCCGTGCCGCTGGAGGACGTGCACGACGGCGTCCACCACCGCCCGAGCGGTGCCGTACCGCTCTTCGAGCGTGGCCGGTGTGAGCCACCACTCAGCGCGACCGCAATGCTCCACGTTGGGCCGCTCGACCGCATTCAGTTCCTCGGCCACTGCCTGGACCCTGAACGACAGCGCGCCATCTTGTTCGATGATGACGTAGGCGGTCCTGGCGCCGGGAGGAGACCCGGATGGTCCGAAAACGTTGAGGTAGGGAGCATCGCCATACGTGAACGACACGTGCTCCTTCCTGGTTGTTCGCTCGATGAAGGCCCAAGCCAGCTCCCGCTGCGTCATGCGCTACCTCCCGATCACTCTGGAGTCCGTGCTTTCCGGCCACGGCATGCCTCGGAACCGCGCCGTGACCTGTTCAGTCCACGCCAGGCCGGCGCAAGAGCGATTCCAAGTAGACCCGTCGCGGGCCGACGGAACGAAGGCCAGGGAGCCCCTGCGAAGGACCGCTGCCCACAGGTCGCAGCTACTTGAGCCGCTTCACTCTGAACATCGTCTGGCACTTCTTGCAGGAGTACGTTCCGCCCATGTGGTTCGAGGGCGGCGCGTTCGCGACCGTGATCATAGTCCCGCACTTGGGACAGGGAACGACACGAATATCACCCTTGGTTTCGATCGTGACCATGCACTCCTCGCATTCCACCCGGACGTTGCTGCTACTTCGGAGTTCCCCACGTTACCCAGCTCGCTGTTGTCCACCTCTGAGCGGCTAGCTGGCCAGGTCGCCCAAACACGACGGGGGTCGGTGGGCAGAGCTCAGTCAGTCTGATGTCATGATCTGAAGTGAACCCCTGCCGGATGGCACCGCGCGCGTGGTGCTGAAATGCATCGACTTCGCCAGCCACAATCTGACCGTCGTCATCGGGCGGCACAGAGAGCCGCCGGTTGTAGATGAGCCAGAACAGCCCAACCTTGCGAATCCTGCCGTTGCAGGAACGAGTTAACTGCTGTCGAGCCCGTTCGACGACGCCGCCGAAATCGTCCTCTTTGGTGATGCCTTCCGGGCTGAAGCGCTGCGTGTAGAGGGCCTTCACTTCGTACAATACCTCTCGCAACCAGGCCACCTCATCGCCAGGCCTCCAGACGCTGATGTCCACGAACTTGTGCTCGCAGTCCGCGTATCCACCCGAGTGCAACGCTGCCGGCGCAAGATCGAGCCAAGCGTTCATAGCCAGAGCGAACTCGCGAGCAAACCAGCGCTCATTCCGCCCGTACTGGAGTTGGACATGCGGGAGAACAACCCCATTCCGATGAAGGAACTGCGCAACGGCGCCGAAGTAGAGGTCCTTGAGATTCACACAGCCTCCCCGAACTCCGGCGATTCCGCCGCCTCCGCCTTCGTCGATCGTCGTACGTGATCCTCGACGGAGCGTCGAGCGCAAACTGGCGCCATCGGAGCCCGTCGCAACGCGTCGATGTAGCCGGAGGTGGGTCCCATGCTGCGTATCGTGGCCGTCCCCAAGCACCGCCTTCCCTGCCGAGGGGCTGCTGGCGGCGAAGCCGCGAATAGGGTCCGGCGGCGGCCGACGCCGCCGGTCATTCTGAAGCGCGCTTCGCGCGCAAAGCGAGGGTCGCGCCAGCCGTCCGGCGCCCGATGAAGCGCTGGGCGCCTCCCGTCTGTCACGCCCCTCGCCCGGTCGCACGCCCCGCACGCGGCTCCGCCGAAGCAGACGAACGCCGCCGTGAAGCGGGCGATCTCCGCAGGTCGTCAACGCCCGGGTCGTGCTCCCTGGCCAAGGGAGGAGTGAGTGGTCGGGAAGGTGAGGGCCCGACTGCGGTGGAGCGCGACATGGCAAGGAACGAGGTACGTGAACGGATGCTGGTGGACGGCCCGCGAGCCCTTTCGGACGGGGACTTGCTGGCGCTCTTCGGGGCGAGTGCGGCCGTGGGGCGAACGGTTGCCGAGCTCGCCTGGCTCTCGGTCGCGGAGCTCAGGGCGGAGGGGCTCGGGGAGTCACGGGCGCTGGCGCTGGCGGCGGCGTTCGAGCTTGGCCGGCGCGGAGCGTGGGCGCCGCCGAAGCGCGGCGAGCGGTGCCTCGACCCGGGGCGTGTGGCAGAGCTGATGCGGCCGCTCGCGCATGCCGAGGTCGAGGAGTTCCACCTGATCCTGCTGGACGTGCGGGGACGGCTCCTCCGGACCGCCCGGGTGGCTCAGGGCTCGCTGTCACAGTGCCCGGTGAATCCGCGCGACGTGCTCAGGGTTGCCATCCGCGAGAGCGCGCACGGGGTGGTGTTCGTGCATAACCACCCCAGCGGCGAGCCAGGGCCGAGTGCGGATGACGTTTTGCTGACGGAACGTCTACGTGCTGCGTCCGACCTCGTCGGACTGGTGGCAAGGGACCACGTAATCGTCGCGGCCGGAGGGTACTTCTCCTTCGTCGAGGCCGGGCGCTGGCACAGGTGAGGACTCGCACGAGCGGCGCCGGGCCACCGGTGCCGCTCGCGGGAGGCGATCATGCCATTCGTGAACGTTGCGGACGTGGATGTGAAGTACCACCAGGTCGAGGTGCCCGAGGCGTGTCCGATGTGCGCGAGCCCACTCATGACCAGAGACGGTCTTCGGCGGGCGGTTCGCGAGCTCGACCTTGCCTCGGCCAACTACTACGGGACGTTCGGGCGGGGAGACTGGGATTCGGGCTTCACCATCGACCCCGCCGCGTCGGAGGAGCACCCGTCCGACGCGGTCTGGATCGTGTTCGGATACGAGTGCGTGCGCTGCGGCGAGCTCCTCGCCACCGGCACGGTCAGCGTGGACTAGCGACGAGGGCGCCGGCCGGCCTTCGTCGGCCTGCGCCCTCGAAAGCTACCCTGCAAGCGGGCCACCCACCGCGGCCGTCCGCCTCGACTCGACCTCGCTGGTCAGATCGCGGAGCACGCCGAGCAGGCTGGCCAGCGACTCCGGCGTCGCGAGGTCCGGGTTCCGGACGCGGTCGAGGTGGACCGTCAGCCGCGAGCCCTTGCGCGCCTGCTCATAGCACGGCAGGTGCTTCGCCTTGCGGGCGCCCGCCTTCGCGCGAAGCGAGCTCAGCTCCGCCTTGGCTCGCTCGACCGTCCAGCCCTTCTTGGCCGCCTGCGCGACGATCGTGTCGAACCGTTCGAGGACCGCTCGCTGCGAGGCCTCTGCCTTGCGGCAGGTGGCCTTGACGACCTTCGGATCCTGGAAGGTCTCGGCCGCATACCGCGCCATGGCCTGGCCGTCGAGCTCCGCTCCGCGGGCTCTCGCCCAGGTCTCGAGGAGGTTGCGGTACTGGATCTCACGCTTTGCATCGCCGCGGAGCTCGTTGTCGGCGAGGAGCTTGTTCCAGTACCGGGCCAGTTCGAACCCGAGTGCGCGGCCAATCGAGCCACCCATCATCGCCGACTGCAAGGACGGCGGCGCCTTCAGGAGCCCTACGAGGTTCCGCGCGACGATCCCGTTGAGGCCTCGTGCCGTTCCGGTCTTCTCGACCAGCTCGCCGATTGGCGCCTCGGGGCTGAGCTTGCGCTCGAGGTCCACCGCATCCTGGATCGCAATCGCCTCCTCGATCGGCGAGAGCCCCTCGCGCTCCATGTTCTCCGCCCACTGCTGCTCCCTTGCCCGAAGCTGCTCGATCGTGGACTGGTTGTTGCTGGGCAGCACCTTGCAGCGGAGCAACGAGAGACCAGCAATCCGACTGGCCCGCCAGCGGCGCTCACCCCAGACCAGCCTGAAGCGCAGTCCGCCAGCCTCCGATCCCGCGACCGGCACGACCCCGGGTTCCTGGAGGACCCCGTACTTCCGGATGCTCTCGGCGAGGCTCCGGAGCCTGTCCTCGTCGAAGACGCGGCGCGGCTGGGAGGGGTCTGGCTCGATCCGGTCCAGCGGGATGTCCTGCACGGTGACGCCTACCTCTGCCTCCGCCCGTCTGAGCGCCCTCGCCGCCCGGGCGCTCTCCTCGTGCCGCTCCTCCGCTGCGAATACAGCGGGAGTGCCGGCCCGCTCTCCACTCGCATGATCGTTCATCGCTCGCCCTTTCCTGGCTGTTGGGCTCGCCCCGCTTCCTCGCGTTGACGAGCGTCTGTGCCGATCGGCGCCCGTGCACATGCGGATGCCGACTTCGAGCTGCTGGCGCTCCGCAACGACACCGAAGAACAGGCGCAGGATTTCCACGTGGAAAAGCGCGAACGGGCTTCGCCCGTTCGGAATGGCGACGCCCCTAAAGGCGTGGGCGCTCCGCCAGGGGTACCGCTTGCCCGGGAGCCTCCGTGGGTCCTTAAGGCTTGCACACCATACGCACCCCTGGTGTGCAGCAAGGCGCGCGCATTCACGGAGAGTTTCCGATCCGGCTCGCCTGTCGTCGTCGCCAGCAGGGTGACAGATCCACTCCAATTCTTTGACTTCACTACCCATGGCTGTCGCCAGCATGTCGCCGCTACGACGTCGGCTCTGCGCCGCACGAGGACGATCGGTGAAGCCGGATGGGCGGATCCTCCTCGCGGGGGCCTTGCCAATTGCGGCACGGGTTACCATGCCAGGCACATTAAGACGCCGCCTGGCTCCGTCAACCCATCGCCGCAGAGGGTCCCCATGAGTTCCATCAACGTCCACATCCGAGTGAGCAAGGAGACCTGGATCCGCTACTCGCGGGAGGCGCAGGAGCGCTGTGTCACGGTCGGCACCCACCTGCGCCAACGACTCGAGGAGCAGGACAAGGTCATCGCCGAGCTCGCGATCCGCGCAGCGACCGAGCAGAGCGCCTCCGCCCCCACCCAGCCGTCCGCCACCTCCGGAACCGAGCTCGCGACCCTGGTCGAGCTGCTGCTCATCGTCCGGTCGCTTGCGGGACCACAGAGGTCCGCGATCGCCCGGAAGGAAGTCGAGCGACGCGGGCTGCCGGTCTGGAGGTAGCGATGCATCCCGACGATCGCGCAAAGGCAAGTGCCCTCTTCATCGCCGGGTTCACGATGACGGCTTGGCTGACCGCCGCGTGGATCGCCGGTGACGAGGACCTCGGGCGGCTGAGCGGAGCCCTTCACCTCGCGGTGCTCACGGCGACCGGCGCTCGGCCGTTGCTCCTCGTCGTCGCGGTGAGCGCTCTGGCCCTGGCCGTGGCGATCGCAGTCCTCGCGAACAGGCTGGCCGCAACGGCGCTCGCCGGAGCGTTCCGGACTCATCTCCGCGGGACGAAGGTCGTGAGTGCCAGGCGCCTCGGGTGGTCCACGCGCGAGCGAAGACAGGTCCAGATCTCCGTGGCCGGCGTCCCGATGCCGACCGCGATCGAAACCCTCCACCTCCTCGTCGGCGGCTCGACGGGCTCCGGGAAGTCGGTCCTCATCCGCGAGATGGCGTTCTCCGCCCTCCTCCGCGGAGACCGTGTCGTCGTCGCGGATCCCAACGGTGACATGCTCGCCAAGTTCCATCGGCCCGGGGACGTGGTGCTGAACCCCTACGACGCGCGCGGCCTCGGATGGACGTTCTTCAATGAGATCCGGGCCGAGTACGACTTCAAGCGTTTCGCTCTCTCCCTCGTGCCTCGCGGCCAGACGAAGGAAGAGGAGGAGTGGTGCTCCTACGCGCGCCTCCTCCTGCGCGAGACCGCCCGCAAGCTCTGGCTCGTTGACCAGCCGTCGATCGCCGAGCTGTTCCGCTGGACGACGCTGGCGAAGCCCGCAGAGCTACAGGTGTTCCTCGCCGACACTGCGGCCGAGTCGCTGTTCGTGGGCGCGGACAAGGCACTCGCGAGTGCTCGCTTCGTCCTCTCGGCCAAGCTCCCCGAACACCTCTCCATGCCGCCGGGCGAGTTCTCCCTGCGGTCGTGGCTCGCCGACCCATCGGGCGGGAACCTGTTCATCACCTGGCGCGAGGACATGGCCGAGGCACTGAAGCCGCTGATCTCCGCGTGGGTCGATGTGCTCTGCACCTCGATCCTCTCGCTCGGCGAGGATCACACGCGGCGCATCTGGATGTTCCTCGACGAGCTCGCGAGCCTCGAGAAGCTCCCAAGCCTGGTCGACGCGGCGACGAAGGGCCGCAAGGCCGGGCTGCGCATCGTCGCCGGGCTCCAGTCGACGGCCCAGCTCGACCGGATCTACGGCCGCGAGGAGGCCCAGACGCTCCGGAGCTGCTTCCGGTCCCTGGTCGTCCTGGGCGGCGCGAAGACGGATCCGCGCACCTGCGAGGACATGAGCCAGAGTCTCGGAGAGCACGAGGTCGAACGGGAGTCCCTGAGCCGCACCACGGGACAGAGGGGTGACTCCACGAGCAGCCAGCTCCAGCGGACGCGGGAGCGGGTCGTCCTCCCCTCCGAGATCGCCAGCCTCCCCGACCTGACCGGCTATCTCGCCTTCGCAGGCGACCACCCCATCGCGAAGGTCGAGGCCAAGGTCATCCGCTTCCGGAACCGCACGCCGGCGTTCGAGGAGAGACAGTGATGTTGAGCCACAAGATCCTGACGCGCCAGGACGTGCACCAGGCCGCGAGCTACTACGAGGATGGGGTTGATGACTACTACGCCGGGGAGGGCGAGGCCTCCGCCTGGCAAGGCGAGGGCGCCGGGGCGCTGGGGCTGGCGGGGCCGGTGGACAACGCGCGCTTCAGGCAGCTGCTGGCAGGGCAGGTGGAGCCGGGGAAGCCCTCCTCCCGCTCGTCAACGCGAGACGACTCGAAGGCGCGGATCGGCATCGACCTCACCTTCTCCGCGCCCAAGAGCGTGTCGCTCCAGGCGCTCCTGGGCGGCGATAGTCGCATCCTCGAGGCCCACGACAGGGCGGTCGCTAAGGCGATCGAGGCCGCCGAGGAGCGGGCGCAGACCCGGAAGAAGGTGAACGGCGAGAGCCGCGTCGAGGACACGCGAAACCTCATCGTCGCCAAGTTCCGGCACGAGACGAGCCGGGAGCGCGACCCACAGCTCCACACGCACGCGGTCGTCCTGAACCTGACGCGGAGATCCGACGGGGCATGGCGAGCCCTGCGCAACGACGAGATCGTGAAGGCGACGAAGTACCTCGGCGCACTCTACCGAGCGGAGCTCGCGGCCGAGCTGCAGACGCTCGGGTACGCCCTGCGATACGGGCGCGATGGCATGTTCGAGCTCGCCAACGTCGAGCGAAGCCAGCTCGCCGCGTTCAGCCGGCGAGCGAGGCAGATCGAGGATCATCTGGCCGCGACCGGGCTCACCCGCAACAGCGCCAGCTCCGATCAGAAACAACACGGCGCCCTCGCGACGCGCTCCCCCAAGACGCCGATCGATCGACGAGCGCTCCATGCCGAGTGGCGGGCGCGGGCGCTCGAGGCGGGGATCGAGCTCACGCGTACGGCGGCCCCTGCTGCCGGCTCGCCTCGCGACCGGTCCGCGGCCAGCTGCCCCTCCGCGACCGACACGGTCGTGAAGACCACCGCCGAGGGTGCCCGACGAAGCGTTCGATTTGCGATTGCGCACCTGTCCGAGCGTCAGGCGGTCATCGGAGAGCGCGAGCTGCTGGGGGTCGCGCTCGAGCACGCGGTGGGCCGTGCCACGCTGCCGGACATCCGGCGAGAGGTCGCCCGGCTCTTGGGGACCGGCTACCTCATCCCCGAAGCACCGCTCTTCCGGAGGGTCGACGGTCCGGCCAATGCGCCTGGGCTCGCGAGAGGGGTATGGGTCGCAGCCGAGGTGCAGCTTGGCGCTGCCCGCGATCAGGCGCGGATGCGGGTGGACGGGGAGATCGCGAGCGGCCGGCTGATAGCCGTGGAACGTCGCTTCACCACCCAGACGGCCTTGGAGCGGGAGAAGCGAATCGTCCGGATCGAACGAGACGGCCGCGGAGCCGTCGGCCCGCTCGCGCCGGAGGAGTCCGTCCGGCGCCGTCTCGAGTCGAGCGATCTCAACCAGGGGCAGCGAACCGCGGTGGAGCTCATCGCCACCAGCTCGAACCGTGTCGTTGGAGTTCAGGGATACGCCGGTACGGGAAAGAGCCACATGCTTCAGCACGCGAGGGAGCTCGTCGAGCAGCAAGGACATCGGGTCGTCGCCGTCGCGCCATATGCCGCCCACGTTCGCGCCCTGCGCGACCTGGGAGTCGAGGCAAGGACCCTCGCTTCGTTCCTGGCAGCCCGGGAGAAGAAGGTCGACGACCGCACGCTCCTGGTCATCGACGAGGCTGGAACGGTGCCCACGCGCCAGATGGAGCAGGCCCTTCGGCTCGTCGAGAAGGCGAACGCCCGCGTCGTGCTCCTGGGTGACATTCGACAGACGAAGGCCATCGAGGCCGGGCGACCCTTCGACCAGCTCCAGGCGGCCGGCATGCAGACGGCGGTCATGGCCGAGATCCAGCGCCAGAAGGATCCGCTCCTGCGAGAAGCGGTAGCGCTCGCCGCTCGCGGAGACACCCAGGCCTCGCTGGCTCACCTCACGAACGTGAAGCAGGTCGCCGCAGACCACGAGCGTCGGCGCGAGTTGGCGGCCGAGTACGCTCGCCTACCCGAGGACAAACGTGCCCACACGATCATCGTCGCCGGCACGAATGAGGCGCGCCGGGAGATCAACGTTGCGGTGCGCGAGAACCTGGCGCTCACGGGTCGAGGGCTCGAGTTTCAGACGCTGGCGCGCCGGGACACCACGCAAGCCGAACGCGCCTTTTCGAAGAACTACTCGCCCGGGGAGCTCATCCAACCGGAGCGCGACTACCCGCGGGCCGGTCTGTCGCGCGGCGCTCTCTACCATGTCGTCGACAACGGCCCCGGCAATCGCCTGACCGTCCGGAGCGAGGCGGGGCAGACCCTCGAGTTCAGCCCGACGACCTGTCGGCGCCTCTCCGTCTACGAGGCCGCAACGGCCGAGCTTGCGGTCGGGGACCGGGTCCGGATCACCCGGAACGACGCCGCCCTGGACCTTGCGAACGGCGATCGGTTCACGGTGTCGGGTGTGACGCCGACGCTCGTCACGCTCGAGGACGGTCAGCGGACCGTGGCGCTCCGGACGGACAGGCCGCTGCACCTCGACCATGCGTACGCGACCACCGTCCACGCGAGCCAGGGCACGACCGCGGAACGGGTCCTGTTCGACGCCGCGACCAGGAGCAGGACGACGGCCCAGGACGTCTACTACGTCGCCATCAGTCGAGCGCGGCAAGAGGCGCGCGTCTACACGGACGACCTCGCACGCCTTCCGAAGGCCATCGCGGCCGAGCACAGGAAGCACGCGGCGCTGGATCTCGAACGTGAGTAGCCGCGGGAGTAGCGAGTGGTCACCGAAGGGGCATCGCGGCCTCGCGGGGCTCACGCTCGTGTTCGTCCGGCGGGTGGATCGGCCTCGCAGTGGCCGTTTCCGAAACGCTTGCCCCATCCGCCCCGAACACCTCGTGGTACACGTCTCCGTCCACCGCCACGTGATCCACCGGGACCGACATCCCCTTCGCGCTCACGTGCTCGACGTGGTGCGCGCTCACTGGCGAGTCGGCCTCGAGCACTTGCGGCACGACGTGGACACCCTCGAGCATCACTAGCGTGGCGTTGGTGATCGCGAACGAACTGCTCGAGCAGCGGCGGCTTCGCGCCCACGATATCCATGCACTGGGGCAGCGAGTGGATGGGGATCGCGTTCACCCGGTCTAGGCTTGCCGGACACGCCGCGAGGACACTGACGATGCTCGTCTGCGGGCAGCGCATCATCGTTGCCCCCCGGGCGCTGCCTTCCTTGCCCGAGAACACCATCAGCCGCATACTGAGGCGGCACTGTTGGTGATGCTCCCGGGTGTTGGGAGCTGAGGGCCACGGTGCTTGGGGGCATCTTCTGTGGCGAGTCGGAAACTACACGAGGTGCTGCCATCTGAGCCGGTCGAAGGTGAAGCAATCGGACTGTCGGATGTCGCCCCGCGCGAACAGGTCGGAAGCGAAACACTTCGGCGGTTTGACTATCAGTTCTTGCAGGCCGCTGGCGCGTGCCTGGACATGCTCTCGGTAACGGACGGCGGTGAGAGCGTGTTCTGCGAGTGGCATGACGACTATGTAGTCGAGCACGCGGGCGGTTCATGCGCGCTGTACGCGTTCTACCAAGTGAAGACGAAGAAGCTCGCGCTCGGCGCTTGGTCCTTGAACGAACTGTTCGGCGTGAACATCAAGAAGCCAGCGGCACCGGCGGTGGATGCGATCGCTGCTCACCTGCTTGAGCACTACGCAGCGTTCTCAGAGCAGTGCGTCCAGGTGACCTTCGTGACGAACGCGGCCGTCGCCGACGCACTGCACGAGTTCCTCGCCGCCGTGCGGCAGGCGCAAGGACCTGCCAGCCTCGGCGCGAAGGAACGCAAGACCTTTGACGCGCTCTTCACGTGCTACCGCGAGCTCGGCGCCTTCGTCACCGAAGGACTGTTCTTCGGGTTTCTTCGGACGCTTCGTTTCATAGATCAGGTTGGGACGATCAACCCACGCACGTTCGACAGCAACTATCAACTTCTTACGAGCCGGATTCTCGAACTAAGCGAGATCCTTCTCAGGCATGAGCAGGCGCTCGCGATCACCATGGACCTCGTGGCGCTTGTGAAGCGCAAGTCTGTCTCGCACCTGTCGCTCCCCGTTGAGGAGGAGAAGCTGCGCACGGCACGGGCGGTAGCTCCTGCGGACGTTCTTAGGGTTCTCGCGCTCTCACCAGAGGGCTACCGAACGCTTCGGGAGAACGGGGTGAACGGACGGGATGCCGTTCGTGCGCTCTCTCGCCTGCAGCGCTTGTGCGAGGCCAGCGGAGTGCCGACCCATGTGGTCCCTTCCATCTGTGGGCTGAAGTCGCGTTGGGACCTCTGGGAACGCAAGTACGGTCAGCTCTTGTCGGGGGCAGATGGTATCGAGCTAAGGGCGGCATGCGATGCGCTGGTCAACAGACATGCCGATGGGGACTTGGGGTTTCCCGAGTTGTCGGCGGAGTGCGAGGCGATCGCCGCGAAGCTCGGTGCGCGCATCCTCAGCGTTGAGCCGCTCGACCGTGAACTTGTCGTCGGTTGTGTCTTCTCCATAGCCTCGACTCGGGCTGCCTGACATGTCCTTCGACGACTGGATCAAGAGCCCTGAGAGCGAGAAGGTCCGCCTGAAGATCTTGGTGGCGACCGACGAGGAGCGCGTCAGTGGTGCTGACACACTTCTCCATGTTCCGTTGCTGGCGCTCACCCTGCTTGCCGTAGCGCAGTACCTGCGTGGTGAGTTTCGGACCGCAGAGATCAGTGCGTGGGCAGCAGCCGTCCTGTCGGAGCGTGCGTTCGGCGATCGCAGGTCGTTCAAACGGTATGCATGGTCAGTCGAGCTGCGCGCGCGATGCGCAGATGCGCTGGTCTTCCTGGAGGCAGCCGGCTTGGTAGCTGTTACCGGCGACGGGCCGGAGCGCTGGATCGAACTTAGCGATCGCGGACGCTCCTTTGTCGAGTTCACTCGAGGTGCGCCGAGAAGTGCGAACTTGCTTGAGCAGCTGTCGCGTGCGTGCCGCGCGGCACACTCGAGGGGGGTTACGCTGCTATGAGCTTCGCTCTTGTCAGCCTCGAGTTCGTCCCACGAGGAGAGGCGGGATGGTCGTCGAACAGGCTCGTGTTCGGTGACTTCCTCACGCTCGTGCGAGGCCCGAACGACTCCGGGAAGACGCCGATCCTGGAAGGCATCGCGTACGCGCTCGGCAACCCCGCTGAACTGCCGGTGGAGGTGCGATCGGCGTGCTCGGCCGTTGTGCTGGAGATGAAGAAGGAGACCGGCGAGACTGCCCGGGTCACGAGGCAGACCGATCGCCTTTACCCCGTGAACGTTCAAGAGGTGGGTAAGGACGTCGAGTTGGGAAGCGCGGGCGCATGGTCAGAGTGGTGGCTCGCTTTCGCCGGCATTCCGAACACGACCCTCACGAGCAAGGGGAAGGCTGCGACCGTTCCGTATGCTGGTACTCTGCTGCCCTACTTCTGGGTAGATCAGGACACTGGCTGGCGGTACCTGTACACGCCGCTTCCGAATCAGAACTTCATATTGGCGCAGGAGGAGGAGACGACGCGTCTCATACTGGGACTCGCGCCGAAGCGGATCTTCCGTAGCCAGGAGGACTACGACGCCGCGAAGAGGGATGTGGAAGCCCTAGTAGCCCAGGTCGATGCGCGACGGAGGACGGTCGAGAACCTTCGCAGAGAGTCGGGAGTCACGAGTAGCCAAAGTGTCGAAGTTCTGGAAGAGGAGCGGCGGAGCCTGATTCGGCGCCTCGAAAGCCTCCAGTCGGCCGCGGACGCGGTCCGCGCGGGCGGGGCTCAATACGACACGCTCCTTCAAGATCTGCGGAACAAGCAGTCTCAGTCGTTTCGGCGCGCCGCGTACCTCGGTGAGCAGAAGAGGCAGATCGAACAGGCGGCCGCAGAAATCGCAGGAGACGCTGAACTTCTATCGCACAACGTTGTGGCGCAGCAGACCTTCAGGCGCTTCTGTGGCCACGAGAACTGCCGGCTGTTCGCGGACTCCGAAGCGGCCTCATACGGTCGCCGGCTCCTGTTTCTCGGGGATCAGTTGAAGGACCTTCGGTTCTATGCTGCAGGCCTAGAGGGCGACATCGCAGCTGCCGAGGAGGAGGCCAAGGCGCTGAAACGGAGGGAGGTTGATGTCGAGGCGGAGAGAACGGCCGAGCTGAGTCGCGCGGGGCTTCAGAACTACGTTACCGCTCTGCAGCACGCGTCGACGGAGCTCGCGGCGATCGATGTCCGTATCGCACGCATACGCGAGTTCCTCGATCAACAACGCCAGTTCGAGACTCTGCTGTCGAAGCTCGAGGCGGCGCGACTGACAGTGGAAGACCTGCGTCCAGGCGCCCGTCGCTCTGAGGCGGTCGGTGTTGATGCTGCGCGGGCGACGTACCAGAGTCTCGCAACGAAGTGGCTGCACATACTCGGGACGAAGGTGCCGGACCCGTTGATCGCGGAGGACTTCAGGGTTCTGTTTGGGCCTGACAAGTTCACCGAGTCGTCTCCACACAGTGGGAGTACGCGCACTCGTATCGTTCTTGCCCTGCATGCTGCACTGCTGGAGACATCACTGCGCCTGAACGGTCATCACCCCAACGTACTGATCCTTGACGCTCCGAGGCAGCACGAACTGGCGTCGGGCGACCTGGTTGCATTCCTTGAGGCACTCAGGGCGCTTCACGCAGAGTACAAGAAGCAGGTACAGATTGTGCTTGCTGTCGTGGAACTGGATGTCGATCTGCGGAAGGGCGATGTCGAATGGGCGCCGCCGTTCGAGATCGAAGGCGAACGCCGCTACCTGGGCCCACCGGCGGAGGCGTAGTCGTTGACGACTTGGACGGCTGAGGGGCTGCCGGCCTCGTCGCGGCACTGCCTGAGCAGATCTCGGTACCTTGCTGCTCCCCCCACGCTTCGACATCGCCTAGGAGTAGGTGCTAGACCGGTTGCCGCCGCACTTCCAGGAAAGCCTCCAGGTCCGCACGCCGGATCCGGATGACGTTGAGGATGCGCACGTATCCTAGCTTTCCCGTTTTGCAGAGCGCGTACACGCTACGCGGGCTGATGTCCAGCCGGCTCGCGACCTGGCGCACGGAGAGGAAGCGACAATCCGCCCGGGTAGGCCTTTCACGGTCAGGCACATTCGCCTGCACCAAAGCTGCAGCAAGAGCCTGCTGCTCATCGGCATCTGCTGACTCATTCCCGGGCAGCTCACCGGACCCGTTACCAGTGTCTTCCGCTGCTTGCCGACTATGACCACTACTGCTCGACTCTCTCGACCCCGCTACGAATCCGAAGGCCAGAGGTTCAAATCCTCTAGGGCGCGCTAAGTACCGAGAAATGCGGTGTTTTCTTCTTCCAAAACTAGAGACACAATTCCTCTAGGGCGCTGAGAAGTGACAGGCCTCGCGGGCGCTGAGCCCGCAATCCATTTACGCAACGCGCCGAACCTCGAGTCGCTCGTCAAACTCCCACAGTGAAAGCCGGTCGTTCGCCTTCACGGCGTACCTGAGCTTCGGGTCAGTTTTCCGAACGATGATCGCGCCGACCGCGGTTTCTCGATTCCCGCGCCGCTCTTCGCCGATCCACCCCAGGTAACGGCTGACCTGCCCCACCACGCGGTCCGCGGACCGTCCGCGCTTGAGCTCGATCACCCACCACCTCTTCGCAGCGGGCTCGAACCCGAGCAGGTCTATCGCGTTCACGGGCGTGAAGACCTGTCGGCACGGCCAGCCGTGGACCTCACGGCGCGCAAGCTCTACACCGCTCCGCGCAAACGGCGTCTCGGCCCAATGCAGCTCGAGGTGCTCCTCGAGCGCCCGCTCCGAGATCTGATCGCCTTCGGCTGCACGTGGGGCTGCGACAGCGGGCAGGTCGTCGCCGAGGTAGTCCCAGAGCCGCCCCGAGGTCTCCGTGGGGAAGTACGCCCGGGCGAGCAGGCGGAGAACCCGGAATCGCGCCTCGAAGCTCGACGCCAGCTGCTCGAATACGGCCGCGTCGAGCTGCGCGCAGCGGACGTGCCGGAGAACGTCCCAGGTCTCTACGTGCATCGCCCGAGCGGATCGGAGCGCGTCGGACGCACCCTCGATCGGCACGAGAGTCCACACGCCGTCATTCTCCAGGTGGCGGAAGGGGTACTCCGGCTTCGCCTGGTTGGGCCACGTCGGGAAGAGCAGCTCGAGCAGCTGCCGGAACGCGCTACGCAGACCACCGTCCAGGAACACGTTGCGGCTGGCCTGCTTTCCCTTGTGGATCAAAATCAGGACCGCCGCGACGAGGAGCGGCTTGTATGGCTTGACGAGACCGCCCGACCGGTCGAGCCGCAGGTGCTCCAGGCGACTGCAGAACTCGTCCAGGGTCAGCGCCACCGGAGCACGATCTCCTTCCCGGGGATCCGCTTGATCTGGGGGAGCCTGGCGAGCATCGCGCAGACGGCGCTCGACCGGTGAACGCGCAAGTCATTCAGGAGCTCGGAGTTTGAGAGCGTTCCGTGGGTGCGCAGGCGCTCCCAGGCCAGGTTGAACATCCACGCCGGGATGGGCTCGGCTCCTCGAGGCCTGCTCCGCGATCGCTCCGTCTCCACCTGCGCGTCGACCGGCGTGAGCTCGATCACCCGGTTCGGCTTCGGCTGCCAGCCGAGGGTCATGAAGACCGGATCCCTCCCAACCTCGATACGGAGCGCTGCGTAGAGGACCGGATCGAAGGGCTCCAGCGTCTGCTCGGCGGCGCCTGGCGTCCACGGCTCTGCCCGATCATCCGACCACAGCTCCTCGGCCCAGCTCCAGGCTCTCGCCAGCGGACGGTCCTCCCGCAACCCTCGCAACGCGACTCCGGCCTCCAGGTTGGTGGCGAGCCCACCGGTGAGGTTTGCTGATCCGATGACGGCGCTCGCGCCGGCGCCGTTCACAGCGAGGTAGAGCTTGGGATGGAAGGTTCGCCCGGAGCCAGGGTTCAGGACTCGGATATCCAGACCGAGTCCGCTCGCCATCGAGAGGGCCGGTTGGCTGGTGGTCTGGAAGGTCGTGGTGACGAGCAGCCGGGGTCGGACCCGTCGTCGCCGCAGAGTGTCGAGCTCCTTGTGGAGCAGATGAATGCCCTTCTCCTGGACGAAGGCGACGCACAGGAACGCGTCCTCCGCGTCCGAGAGCACGTCACGCACCGCGTGGAGGAGGGATCGGTCCGAGGTGGTGACGGTGGAGACGTCCACCCTATGCCACCAACCTCTCGAACACGTTCTCGTTGTGCCAGCGCAGGAGCTCCGGATCCGGACGGTCCAGAACACGCGCCGGCACGGCGATCTCCCGCCCGCCCATCGCGTAGTAGGCCTTTCCGTTCTCCCATTCCTTTGCCAGCCGCTGGCTCACCACGAAGCGGTGATCGGGGGTCACCGTGACGTAGCCGGCGTCGAACAGCCGGTGGATGTCCGCCCTCAGGAGCAGGCCGTTCACGACCTCGTGCGACCCCTTGGATCCGTAGGGCCGGATGTGGGCGGCTTCAAGAACGGGGAGCGAATGCTCGCGGCTGACGGCGCATGCGCCGTCGTAGGCGCCCGTGACTGCCACGCGGAAGATACCCTGCCCGAGCCGCGGCCGGATGAGCTGTGGTGCGCCGTACCGCGGCGCCTCCGGCTCGCCGGCCAGGGCAGCGAGTGGGCTCGAGGCGCGAGAGAGGGCAGCGGCCAGCGCGAGGCAGTCGTCCCAGATACGCCGACCCTCGCCCGCCTCGAGGTCATACCCTGCCCCGGAGACGATGTTCGGTCGCCAGTCTCGAGGCTGCGCGACCCATTCGCCATCGGCGAAGAACACCGGCGAGGAGATCATGATGCAGCCGATCCGATGCGCTTGCCCGGAGGACTCGCGGGCATAGCGGCCCACCCGCGCCGCCATCGCGTCGAGCGTCGGCGCGCCGTTGTTCTCTCCGAAAGCCTCCCACGCGAGCCTCACGGGCGCCGCCTCGTACCGCGCGAACACCCCAAAGCCGCCAATGGCGTTGTGCGGGGACTTAAGCTTGAAGAAGAACGGCGTCCCGGGCGGCGCATTGAAACCGTGGGCGGACGGCTGCCAGAAGTTCACCTCGTCCACGGGCTGGCGTTCCCTCAGGAACGTGAACCACTCGTGGTCGGTCGTCGCGACGAAGCCGCGCACGGAAGCATCGTACCGCAGTGGCGGGGCCTGGCGTCAGGAAGCCTTCGGAGGCTTCTTGCGGCCTTCGCGCGGACACGTCCTCGCCTCGAGTACTCTACCGGCATGGGCACCTTCCGCCGTCCCCGGCTCGCGCCGGGCATCTACGACGAGGTCATCACCCACGCCGTCGAGACCCAGCTCGCCCGCCTCGACGCCATGAAAAGTGCGGTTGTCCGCGAGAGGTTCGCGAAGACCGGAGACGCGAGCGCCCCCATCGTCTCGCTGCTCCGCGACGCCCTTGATCTCGCGGTCGACGAGCTCG
>JAEZYO010000838.1 GCA_023419055.1 Pseudomonadota bacterium
GGGGCTCCTTCCGAAGTTGGTTGTGTCGCAACTCCTTCGACGGACGGACCCCTCCACAAAGTCATCCCGCGGCTACGATTTCGCCGACCCCGTCAGCTCCGACAGCGATCCCGACCCCCCTCACGAGAAGATTCCCAAGGGATCGAGGCCCCGAACCGGGTGAGGTCGAGCCTCAAGATCTGGCCGAAGAACACCGTCCCGTACGCTCCGCAGTCGCTGACAGTCGAGCAACCGGGCCTTGTTGCCACACAGGTGCCGTCCCGACGTTGCACTGTCCGGTATCGCTAGTTCGGCTCGAGCATGGAGACGTACTTCATGCCCCGCCCGCACGGACGCGGAGATCAGACTGGTCGACGAAGGCGCGCCGCCGTCGGTGTCCTCGACGAAAGAAGGGAGCTAGTAGCCGCATCCGTATTGGTCGTTGACGGGCCGCGAGACGGTGGTGATCGAAATGTTCCCTCTGCGCAGGGAGGTGCCTCCGAATGGGTTCGCTAGAAGAGCAGCTACGAGAACCCGTTGAGAAGAGAAGTCCTGCGCTATCGTTGACGCAGCTCGAGTTCTATTCGGACGTACAGCAATGCCGCAATCAAGATGTCTCAATATTCCCGAGGCGCTAGTCACGCAGTCGGTTCAAGGGGGAATCGGTGTGAACGACATCCTGATCTTTGGCACAGGCGACTTGCTGGGTATACCGACCGTGACCGGCGATGGGAGAGCAGTTGGATCCGCGGCGGCACAAGGCGTAAACTTCAACGTTATCGAACACCAAGAACCGCGTTTTGCGGGGAACTCGATTCATGAAGCCAAGTGAGCGAGACGTGCCGAGCTACCTGCTGAGGACCTTTCAAATGGTGAAATTCGCTTACCCCGATGGGATTCCAGAAAGCGACTATCACGCCGTGATCAAGGTCCTATTGGAAAAGCTTTCAGTGCGGAACTGTAAGGACGTCGTGGGGCACTTCGTGGACGCCACCCATGGGGTATATAACGATACTATGGGCATAGCGGGGGGCGACCCGCGAGTCGACGAAGCCGAGCTGGAGCGAGTTAGGACGCGCCTCCGTCCCTTCAGCTACGACGCCTGGCTTGCCGAGGCCGACTAAGGGCCCTTCACGCCCGCAGTCTCGGGCGTGAGCCACGGCACACCGAGCGCCTGCGCGGCCCCGTTCGCGAGCTTGGGCCCGAGCACGCGCGAGACCAGGCGGAGAGCAAGCTCGAGAGCCTGACCGCTCGAGCTCGCGGTGAGGAGCTTGCCCGATTCGGTGAGCGCGGCGTCGATGGCGACGCTGGGAGCGAGATCGCGCAAATCGGCTTCGATCTCGGGGCGCGCGGCGACGCGCTGATCGGCGAGGAGGCCCGCTTTGGCGAGCAGGAGCACGCCGTTGCCGCTCGCGAGCAGGAGCTCGGCGCTGGGGGCGGCTTGGGCGAGCCAGTCGACGACGGCGGGGCGGGTGAGGGCCTTGCGCGCGCCGTAGCCGCCGGGGATGAAGACGAACTCGGGGGCGGGGACTTCATCCAGGCGGCGCGGGGCGAGGATGGTGAGCTGGTCGCGCGTGGCGACGTTGCCCGGGTTTTCGGCGACGGCTTCGACCTTGAAGGGGCGCCAGTTCCAGTGGCGGCCGGCGACGGAGACGACGCTGAGGAGGGAGGCGACGTCGAAGAGCTCGACTTCGTCGAAGAGGAGGACGGCGAGCGAGCGAGAGCGGGTCTTCATCGATGCTATGAGGTCAAACGACGAGGAGCGTGGAGCCGACCGTGGCGCGTGATTCGAGAGCGCGGTGAGCTTCGGCGGTGTGCTCGAGAGGGAAGCGCTGGCCGATGTGAACGGCGACGTGGCCGGCTTCGTAGGCTTCGAAGAGGGCGTGGGCGCTCGCTTCGAGCTCGGCGCGCGTGGCGATGTAATGCCCGAGGGTGGGGCGGGTGAGGTAGAGCGAGCCCTTGCGCGAGAGCGAGAGTGGGTCGATGGGGTCGGGCTTGCCGGAGGCGTTGCCGTAGCTCACGAGCATGCCGCGCGGGGCGAGGCAGTCGAGGGACTTGGGGACGGTGAGCTTGCCGACCGAGTCGTAGACCACGTCGACGCCGCGGCCGTGCGTGAGCTCTTTGACGCGCTCGAGGAAGTCTTCACGCGTGTAGACGATGACGTCGTGGCAGCCGTTCTCGTGGGCGAGCTGGGCTTTCTCGTCGGTGCCGGCGGTGCCGATCACGCGCGCGCCGAGCGCGGCGAGCCAGCGGCAGGCGATGAGCCCGACTCCGCCCGCGGCGGCGTGGAAGAGCACGACGTCGTCGGGTTTGACGGCGTAGGTGCGGCGAATGAGGTACTCGGCGGTCATGCCCTTGAGCAAGATGGCCGCGGCGGTCTCTTCACTGACGTAGTCCGGGAGACGGACCAGGTGCTCGGCGCGGACGACGCGGGCCTCCGAGTAGGCGCCGATGCCGCCGGATGCGTACGCGACGCGGTCGCCTTCACTGACGAGGGTGACGCCAGGTCCCACGCGCTCGACGACGCCGGCCGCTTCCGAGCCGAGCACGGCGGGGAGAGGCACTTCATAGAGGCCGGTGCGCTGGTAGCAGTCGATGAAGTTCACGCCGACGAAGCTCTGGCGAAGCAGGACCTCGCCGGGGCCCGGCGCCGAGAGCTCCACGTCTTCCGCGTTCAGTACTTCGGGTCCGCCGGTGCGATGATTCCGGATGGCCTTGACCATGCGGTTAGCGTAGTCCGCACGCTCTCGTCTCGGTACCAAGACGGTACACGGAGGCTCGGGGCCTTTCGCCTCGGCCGTCCTCGCTGCCCTGGTGCAGGTTCGGCGTGGATCGGTACAGCTGGGTCCGAGCGATACAGCTCCTCGCAGAGGTCATAGCGCCAGTCGGCACGCTCGCTTCGATGTGGTATTCCCCAAATAGAGCGCGTCATGAGTGGTTCAACCATTGACTTCAAGCCCAAAGCCCAGCGGATCAGTGCCGAAG
>JAEZYO010000704.1 GCA_023419055.1 Pseudomonadota bacterium
GCCATGCAGTACACGGCGGGGGTGATTGACGCTCCCCGGGTCGCCGAGCAGGCGCTCACCCGCTTCCGCGGCCAATCCGAGCGCTGGCTCATCGAGCAGACCGAGGGCTGGTTCAAGGAGTACGTCCTCCCCGAGGTGCAGAAGGCCGGGAGAGAGGCCGTGCAGCGCCACAAGAGTGAGGGACACGTGGTGGGCATCGCCACGGGGGCCACCATCTACGCGGCGGGCCCGCTCGCTCGCGAGCTCGACATCGACCTCGTGATCTGCACCGAGCTCGAAGTCGACGGCGAGGGGCTCTTCACCGGCAAAGTGATCGACCCGCTCTGCTACTCCGAGGGCAAGCTCGAGCGCTCGCGCCGCGCCGCCGAGCGCCTCGGCTTCTCGCTCGAGGACTCCTACTTCTACACGGACAGCATCACGGACGTTCCGCTGCTCGAGGCGGTGAAAGAGCCCGTGATCGTGAACCCCGACAAGAAGCTCAGGAAGCTCGCCAAGCTGCGTGGCTGGCGCGTCGAAGCCTGGTAGTTCAGTCGAGCATGCGGTCACGGACGAACGGACCGTGACCATTCAAGGCGTCCTCGCCGAACGGCCCCGCGATGTTCGCGCCGCCGCGAAGGATGCAGCTGCCGTCGGTGCAGCCGTCGAACTTCCAGGCCGCCCAGGAGATCTTCTTCTGGTTCAAGAGGTCGAGCCACTGCGTGGCCTCGTCGAGGCACGGAGCCGCGCTCTCGATCCCGCCGTCCGCAGTCGTCGCTCCCCACTCCGTGACGAACAACGGAAGCCCCGCCGCGAGCGCCGTCTGCGCCTTGCTGCGCAGCCACCCGGTGTGAGTGCACGCGTAGAAATGCAGCGTGTACATCAGGTTCTCCCCTTCGAGGCGGTCCCGCGAAGCCTCGTCGACGAACTGCGACCAGTTCGGCGTGCCGAGCACGATCACGTTGTCCGGGTCCACGGCGCGCACCGCCTCCACGATCGACTCGTGGTAGGGCTTGAGGTCGGCGGACCAGCTTACCTGGAGCGGCTCGTTGAAGGGCTCGTAGATGACGTTCGGGTACTCGCCGAACTCCGCGGCCATCTCGACGAAGAACGCCTTCGCCTCTTCGGCGTGCTCGTGCGCGTGGTGATCGTGCCAGTCGATGAGCACGTAGACGCCGAGCTCGATCGCGTTCTCCACGATCGAGCGAACCTTGGCCTTGGTCTGCTCCGGGGCCTTCAGGTACGCGCCGTCCGGCTCGACGCCCATGGCGGCGCGGAACAAGCTCAGGTTCCAGTTGTCGCGCAGCCAGGTGAGCCCCTCCTTGCTGGTCGAGTACTCGCGGCTCTCCCAGTTGAGCCACATGCTGGACACGCCTTTCAGCTGAACCGGCTCGCCCTGCTCGTCGACGAGCTCCGTCCCGACCACGCTGAGCTTGCCGTGGCGCGAGACGGGCGTTCCTTCGGGCTTCTCGGTCCCGGGCTCATTGCAACCGTCAGCGCATCCCTCCGGCTCTTCGGCGGGAGCCGCGGACATCGAGGAGTCTCCCGCGTCGCAACCTGAGAGGCCGAGCACGCACCCGAGAATCGAAAGCCAGCGCATCGAGGACTTCAGCGTAGCTTCGGCTGAAACCAGTTCCATGTCCGAACCGACCAGTGTCTGTCGAGGTCCGCTCTTGCCGCCCGGAATCGGCACGCGCCGCGCAACTCGAGACACGCGCGCGTCAGGGCGCGGGCGGAGCTTCGGAGAAGCGCGAGCGCTGCCCCCACAATCCGAGCGCCGGGTTCGAGATGAAGAAGATCTCTTCGCCGTCCGGCAGGCGGTTGTCCCCTGGCCGAAGGCGCCGCGGGTCATAGCGATCGGCGGCGCGCGAAAGCTCGGCGTACTCGAACCCCACGCCTTCGATCTCCGAGCGGCCGAGCCCGCCGGGAGCGTAGGTGATTTTGAAGCGCCCTTCGCTCGAACCGTGGATCAGGTGCGCCGCGGCGCTCAGTGAGGCGCCGAGCTCCGGATCCGTCCCGACTCGAGAGAGAGTGTGGGGCGTGCCGCGGTAGCCGTGCCGGCGGATCAAGCGATCGATCTCCGGATCTTCCCCGAAGGTCTTCACTCCCGGGGCTAGAACGACGAGCTCGCCCTCGTCGGCGATCGCCATGCGCGTGCGGTAAATCGCCTTGTTCCCGAGCCAGGTCGATTTGAACTCGGCCGGGTCGAGGTACACGACGACCTTACGTCGAGGCGCGGAGAGGAGCTCGAGGTTCACCCGCTGCACGAGGGGCACACCGGCGTGGAAGCACGCCTCGTCGTCACCCGCGTACAGGCCCCGCGTCTTCAGCGTCCCCGTAGCGTCACGCGACCGCACCGTGAGCAGGTAGGTGATGGGTAAATTCTTCGCGAACTGCCCCGACATGTAGTCGAGCACCGCGCGCACCGGAGTTTGCGCGCGCCCCATGATGCGCTCCATCCCCCAGACCGCCCCGAGGAAGTGCGTGCGGTCGATGATGTCCTTGCCGCCCGTTCCGACGAAGACGTTCTTGTTGTGGTTGGCGATGCCGATCACCTCGTGGGGGACGAGCTGCCCGATCGAGATGATGCGGTCGAACTGGCCGTCGACGAGCAGACGATTGACCGCGCACTCGATCGGGTAGTCGAGCTTGCCCCCGCTCACCTCGCGGACGAACGAGGCCGGGACCTCGCCGAGCGGCGCGAGCTCCTGGCGAAAGTCGTGGTTCCTGAAGATCGAGCGCGGTACGCCCGGGAACATCTGGGCGATCTCCGCGTCGCTCATCGGCGCGTGCGTGCCGAGCGCCGGCAGGACGGTGACCTCGCTCTTCGGGCTCAGGCGCTCGTAGAGCAAGCGGGTGAGCTCTCCCGCGCCCGAGTGGAGGCGGGTGAAGTCGGGGGGGATCAAGAGCACGCGCCGCATCGTGCCGAGCCGCCTGAGCAGTGAGTCGACGAGCTCCGACGTGGGCTCGCCGTCGAGCTCGGCGTCCGGCCCCCCCTC
>JAEZYO010000913.1 GCA_023419055.1 Pseudomonadota bacterium
CGTTCGCGCCGATGGCAAACGCGCCGTCCACGCCGCCCACGACGATGGCTCGACCCTGGGAGTCGATAGCGACGTCATGAAGTTGATCGTTCAGCCCCGTGCCCGGAAAGGTGACGCTGAAGCCGCCGCCCGAACCGCCTGGAGGAGCACCCGCCGAACCGCCTCCGGCGTTCCCTCCGTTCCCACCGGGGTTCCCTCCGATACCCGCAACGCCGTCATTGATCCCGGTCCCGCCGCTGCCGGTCACCGCGCCGCCCTGAGCGATCGAACCAGCGAAACCACCCGACGAGCCGCCGCCGCCGGCCCCGGAACCCGGCGAGCCACCGCTCCCGACGGGAGAGTTCTCACCACCACAGCCCACGCCGAGCGCGAGCAAGCCCAGGAACACGTAACTCCTCCGCTCCACCATCACGCGCTCAGGGTAGCGCCGGGAACTGGTTCCGCAACCGCGCCCTCCCCTCTGTAAGCGCCGAAGGCCGCCACCCTGACGGGCGACGGCCTTCTTTATCGCTGTTTTCGAGTCTACTTACCGGCGGTCACGGCGATCACGACGGTCGCCGCGATCACCACCGGGACGACCGCCGCCGCCCGGACGACCACCGCCCGGACCGCGACCACCGCCACCGCTCGGACCGCTCTCGCGGGCCCGCGCGATGCGCTCCTTCGCGCGCTCACCCTCCTCACCTTCCGGCAGAGGCAGGAGCTCACGACGCGAGAGGCGGATCTTGCCGTCGCGCTCGACGCTGATGACCTTGACGTCGATCTCCTCACCCTCCTTGAGCACGTCACCGGGAGACTCGACGCGCTCGTGCGCGATCTCGGAGACGTGGAGAAGGGCCTCGTTGTTCGGCAGGATCTCGACGAACGCGCCGAAATCGACCAGGCGCTTCACGACGCCGCGGTACACCTTGCCGACCTCGGGCTCCGCCGTGAGGCCTTCGATGATGCTGATCGCGCGCTTCACCGCGTCCGAGTCCGCGCTCGCGACGTTGACGGTGCCGTCATCCTCGACGTCGATGGTGCAGCCCGTCTGGTCGATGATGCCCTTGATGGTCTTGCCGCCGGGGCCGATGATGATGCGGATCTGGTCCGGCTTGACCTTGAGGGTCGTGATGCGCGGGGCCCAGCGGTTGATCTCGGGGCGGGTCGAAGACAGCGTCTCGAGCATCCTGCCGAGGATGTGGAGCCTTCCCTCACGCGCCTGGTCGAGCGCGCGCTCGAGGATCGAGCGCTCGAGGCCCTCGATCTTGATGTCCATCTGGATGGCGGCGATGCCGCGCTCGGTGCCACAGACCTTGAAGTCCATGTCGCCGAGGTGATCTTCGTCGCCGAGGATGTCGCTCAGCACGGCGACCTTGCCGCCCTCGGTGATGAGGCCCATGGCGATGCCGGCAACGGGACGCTTCACCGGCACGCCGCAGTCCATCATGCTGAGGGTCGCGCCGCACACGCTCGCCATCGAGCTCGAGCCGTTCGACTCGAGGGTCTCGCTCACGATGCGGATCGTGTACGGGAACTCCTCGTGGGTCGGGATCATGCGCGTCACCGCGCGCTCGGCGAGCGCGCCGTGGCCGACCTCGCGACGACCAGGGCCGCGGAGCGGCTTGGTCTCACCGGTCGAGAAGGGCGGGAAGTTGTAGTGCAGCATGAAGCGCTTCCAGCTCTCGCCGGTGAGCGCGTCGATCTTCTGCTCGTCGCTCGAGGTGCCGAGCGTCGTGGTGACGATGGCCTGCGTCTCGCCGCGCTGGAACAGCGCCGAGCCGTGCACGCGCGGCAGGAGGCCCACCTCACAGCTGATCGGGCGGATGGTCCTGCTGTCACGACCGTCGATGCGCACGCCTTCCTCGAGCACCATCTTGCGGACGACGTGAGCCTTGCGCTCCTCGAGCTCGGCCTTCACGAGCTTCTCGACGAGGAGATAGGCCTCGGCGCCGAGCTCCTCGGTGAGCTTGGTGACGACGTTCGTCTTGATCTTGCCGTACGCCTCGTAGCGCGCCTTCTTCTCCCGCACGACGCAAGCCGTGCGGTAGTCGGCGTCCGCGAGCTCGGCGATGCGACGCGCGATCTGCTCGTCCAGCTTGGGCGCAACGAATTCGCGCTTCGGCTTGCCGACGGCGGCCCGCAGCTTCTCGATCAGGCCGATGATGATCTGCGCTTCACGGTGAGCGAACATCAGCGCGTCGATGATGTCGGCCTCGGTCGCCTCGTCGGCGCCGCCCTCCACCATCACGATCGCGTCCTTGCTCGCCGCGACCACGAGATCGATGTCGGCGCGCGAGCTCTGCTCGAACGTCGGCATCGCGATGAGCTCGCCGTCGACGCGGGCCACGCGGACGCCAGCAATGGGGCCGTTCCACGGGATGTCCGAGATCGACAGCGCCGCGCTGGCGCCCGAGAGCGCCAGCACGTCGGTCGGGTTCTCCCGATCCGAGGACAGCACCGTCGCGATGACTTGCGTGTCCTTCTTGAAGCCGTCCGGGAAGAGCGGCCGAAGCGGGCGGTCGATCAAGCGCGACGAGAGCACCTCCGCGTCGCGCAGGCGACCTTCGCGCTTGAAGAAGCCGCCCGGGATCTTGCCGGCGGCGTACGTCTTCTCGACGTATTCACAGGTGAGAGGGAAAAAGTCGAGTCCCGGACGCTCCTCGGACGAGACCGCGGTGACGAGCACGACGCTCTCACCGTAAGAAACCAAGATCGAGCCGTGAGCCTGTTTGGCCAGGCGCCCGGTCTCGAGGGTGAGCGGACGCCCACCAACCTTGACGGATTCACGAACGAACATGTCTCAATGCGCTCCCCGCGCATCAACCGCTGCGTGCGGTGCAACGCCGGGAGACGAGCGCCTAAGACTTCAGCCTCGATTTTCGCAGCGGACGGGTGATTACCCGTCGCTGCCCGTCGAGGCGAGCGGGGCAATCCGTGCGCGGCAAAGAGCGAAGTTGAAGGAGCTAGGCGACTCGCACCCCGGAAGGGTGTGATGAAGCGGAGCCCCTTACTTACGGAGGCTCAGCGACGTGACGACGGTGCGATAGCGGTCGACGTTGCTCTTCTTCAGGTAATCGAGAAGGCGACGGCGCTGGCCGACGAGCTTGAGCAAGCCGCGGCGCGAGTGGTGGTCCTTCTTGTGCGTCTTGAAGTGCTCGGTCAGGTAATCGATACGCTGGCTGAGCAGCGCGATCTGGACCTCCGGAGAACCGGTATCGCTTTCGTGGGTGCGGAACTTCGAGATAACGGAGGCCTTGGCGTCCGGGTGCAGGGGCATCTGGTTCATCCTCAACGGTAGTTCAGTGCGCGCGGAGTATACGCGGGGACCTGCTCCGGTCAACCGCGCGTCGGCAATGAGACGACTCGGCCGCGCGCCGAGGGCTGTTTTTCCCTCATAGCTCGCTCTTCACGGCCACACCATACCCCAGCGAGTGAGGGCTCGCGACGGCCCTGACCCAGCGAACATCGTCCGGACGCCGCTCGAACTCGGTCCGATTGGCGTCCCGCCGGTACTCGACGAAGGCCGCCGCCGTCGTCGTCGCCGACAGTTCGATCGAGAGCACCCCCCTGCCCTCGAGCGCCGGCAACGGCAGGGCCCCAGGGGTGAGAAGCTCGACGCGCGACGGCCCCTTCAGGAGGAGCGCGCTCGACCCGCCGGAAGCGCTCGGCAACACCTGGAAAGCCGGGCGACGCAAGCCTAGCCCGAGCGCGGCCGTGAGAAATGAGCTCACCCCGAAGCGCCCTTCGGAGACGAAAGTCCACTCGACCGCCTGGGGCCGCCATTCGGGCGCGGCCTCTGGTAAGAGCGCCCCGGGCCCCTGTCGGGTGACGAATCGAGCGTCGCGGAGCAACACGCCCGTCACCAGCTCCACCCTACTGAAAGCCACCGCCGCCAGGGCCCCTCCTCCTCGCGCCGGAGAGAAGCGCACGGTGCGATAAAAATCTGCCTGTTTCAAACGTTGCTCGAGCCAGGCAGCTTCGAGGCTCAGGGCGAAGCCGAGCTCTCCGTGGGGCAGCCCGGCGACGGGCTCCGGGAACGTTCCGCCGAGCTCCGGCGCATCGAGCTTCAGGCGCAGTACCGCGCGCGCCGACGCGCCCGCCGTGACCAGCGCCTCACCGCGCACGTCCGGTTGGGTCATCGCGCCGTGCCGCAGCGCGCCCGCGTGCAGGCCGAGCTCGAGCCAGGGCACCGGCGCGTACTCGGCGCCGCCGAGCGCGCCGTATTCCAAGCTCTCGCGCTCGCCACCCTCGCTGTTCGGAACGTCGAGCCGCGCTGCCTTCACCCCGAACCAGAGCACGAGCCCGGGCGAGCGGCGCTCGAACCCGAGCGCAGGAACGAGACCGCGGGCGCGCGCATACGGCGATTCCCCGAGGTTCCCCGCCTCCCCGCCCCAGGCCAGGGCTTCGAGCCACCCGGCGCGAAGTCCGTCACCGTCGATCGGATACAAGCGCAGGCTCTGGTTGACGCCTCCTCCGCCGTGCTCGAGCTCGAGCTCGAGGTAACTCCCCTGATCGCGCACCTGCAGACGACCACTCTCGGGTTCGTGTTCGACACCGAGGCGCATCTGAACCGCCGTGCTGCTACTCCAGAGCCCGGGGCTGCGAGCGCCGAGGCCGAGCGTCAGCCGGCGCGTGCGTGTATTCTCACGAGGTGAGAGCTCGTCGATGGCGAGCGGTGTCGATGGCTCGGGACCAAAGAACCCCGTGTCATCGCCCGCATCTCTCGAGAGGTCGTCGTCACCGATCCAGAACGAGAGCTCACCCATGAGCTCGACGGTCGTGTCAGCCGCCCCCGAGCTGGTTGCGAGCAGGAGAGCAAGCC
>JAEZYO010000917.1 GCA_023419055.1 Pseudomonadota bacterium
CGAGCTCGCCCACGATGTTCATCAGGTGGTCGAGCTTTCGGATGTCGACGCGCACCGTCTGCGTCAGGCTCTTCAGCGTCGCGCCCTGCTCGGGCATCATCACGCGCTCGCTGTCACGGCGCGGCGGCGCGATGGAGTCGCTCACCTGGGGGCGCGCGGCGAGCGGCGAGGAGGGCAGATCCCTGGGCGGAGCGGTGCCCGCGGCGAGCGAGCGCCGACGGCGCGGGATCTCCTCGATCACGACGTTGTCGGCCCCGAGCGCGCCGATCAAGGTCGCGAGATCGTCCTTCGAGGCCATCAGCAGATCGAGCTCGATGGTGTCCGAGCTCGTGGCCTCGCCGGTCGGCAGATACGTGATGATCTCGCCGTGGCGCTTGGCCCGCTCCTTCATCTCCTCGAGGGCCTTGTCGATCGTCGCGAGGTCGAACTCGACGCGCAGCCGATAGAGCTGCATCTGATTGTCGATGTTCGTCCGCAGCCGGTGCTCTTCGTACTCTGTGAGCACGGCGAGCATCCCGGGGTCGAGGTCGTACTCGATCACGGGCATCGAGCGCTGGCCCGTACCGACCCCCACGCGCTCGAGCTTGCCGAGCAGGTCGTCGAGCGCCGGAGACGAGTCGTCGCTCCCCTCGCGCTCGAGCGCGAGGAGCTGGGTATAGGCTTCGACGGCGCCGAACAGCACGTCGAGGACGTCGGGCGAGAGCGCCATCCGCCCGAGCCGGAGATCGTCCAGGAGATCCTCGAGGCGGTGCGAGAGCGCCCCGAGGCGCACCGCGCCGAACAACCCGGCGAGCCCCTTCAGGGTGTGGACCGCACGGAAGGCCTCGTTCACGAGCGACGGGTCCGTCACCCCGGAGCGGAGCGCGGCGTCGAGGTCGAGGAGATTGCGAGACAGGGTCTCGACGATCTCCTGGGCCTCGGAGAAAAACTCGTCCCTCGCCTTGTCCCCGATCTCAGCCATTCGACGTCGCGACGTGCTTCGCGCGCTCGAGTTGGCGGCGCGTCTCCTCGAGCAGGAGCTCCGGGGTAAAGGGTTTGGCGAGGTAAGCGTCGGCTCCGAGAGACAGGCCGCGCTGGCGATCTCGGTCCGCCGACTGCGTCGAGATGAGCACGATGGGCGTCCGGCGGTGGAGCTCGCTCTTGCGCATGAACTGCACGAGCTCGAGCCCGTTGATGTCCGGCATGTTGATGTCGGTGATCACGAGGTCGTACGGGCCGCGAGGCAGCAGCCTGAGCGCGTCGAAGCCGCTCGCCGCTTCGACGACCTCGACCTCCTCGGCGTCCGAGAGCCGTGACTCGAGCGTGCTTCGCACGAATGCGCGCATGCTGACAGAGTCCTCGACTACCAAGATCCGGGTCATCGGCCCGTCCATGCTAGCAGCTTGCGAGCCGCGTCGCGCCACACCATGCTGCGCGCCGGTCCATGGCCGCGTCGGATTCACGATTTCCCATGCCGAGAGCTCCTCTCGACCCGACGGTCCCCGAGCGCGGGGCCGAGGTCAGCCGCGGAGCCGGTCCACCACACCTACATTCGGTGGTTCGGGCGGATCACCCCTCGGTCTGCGTGATCGGCGCGGGGTGCTCGGGCCTGACCGCGTTGAAGGCGCTCGGCGACGCCGGCCTCGAGGTCCACGGTTACGAGAGCGGCGACCGCGTGGGCGGCAACTGGGTGTTCGGCAACACGAACGGCCAGAGCAACATCTATCGCTCGCTCCACATCAACACCTCGCGCGAGCGCATGCAGTTCCGCGACTTCCCGATGCCCGCCGGGACCCCCGACTACCCGCGCCACGACGTCGTCGCCCGCTACTTCGAGAGCTACGCCGATCACTTCGGACTAAAATCGAAGATCTCGTTTCGCACGCGCGTGACCGAGGTCACCCAGGACGCGACGGGCGGCTACCGCGTCACGCTCTCGACCGGTGAGACGAAGCGTTACGGCGCCGTGGTGGTCGCGAACGGCCACCACTGGGACCCGCGCTTCCCGGAGCCGCGCTTCCCGGGAACGTT
The DNA here is from genome assembly GCA_023419055.1 of Pseudomonadota bacterium. Next base: position 2,011 of record JAEZYO010000917.1, read on the forward strand.
CGAAGGCCTCGAGCTCCATTCGCACGCCTACGTGAGCCCGAGCGAGCCCCACGACCTCCGGGGCAAGCGCGTGCTCGTGGTCGGCTTCGGCAACAGCGCCGTCGACATCGCTTCCGAGCTCGGTCACCCCGGCGTGGCGGAGCGAGTCCTGATCTCCATGCGCCGCGGAGCGTGGGTGCTGCCCAAGTACGCGTTCGGCAAGCCCATCGATCAGACGGGAGCGGTACCCTCCCTCCTGCCGCTGCGCTGGAAGCAGGCGCTCGCAGGCGCGATGTTCAAGCGCGTGGTCGGCAGCATGAGCTCTTATGGTCTGCCCGAGCCCGATCACCCGCTCGGCGGCGCGCACCCGACGATCTCCGCCGATTTCCTGACCCGAGTCGGCTCCGGCGACGTGATCCCGAAACCCGTCGTGAGCGAGCTCGCGGGGCGAGAGGTGCGCTTCGCCGACGGCACGCGCGAGCCCGTCGACGCGATCATCTACGCGACCGGTTACAAGGTCACGTTCCCCTTCTTCGCGAGAGAGTTCGTTGCCGCGCCGGACAACCGCTTGCCGCTCTTCTACCGCCTCTTCCACCTCGAGCACCCGAGGCTGTTCTTCATCGGGCTCGCGCAGCCGCTCGGAGCGATCATGCCGATCGCCGAGGCGCAGTCCAAGCTCGTGGCCGAGCACCTCACCGGGCGCTACGCGCTGCCCTCGCCCGAGCAGATGCGCGCGCACACCGCCGCCGAGGAGGCGCGCGTGAGGAAGCGCTACGTCGCGTCGCCGCGCCACACCATGCAGATCGACTACGACGAGTACCTCGAGGCGCTCGCCGTCGAACGGCGCCGCGGACAGAAGCGCGCGCGCGCCTGAACTCGGGCCCGCGCTGCAGCTTCTGCACCGCTCGCACGCGAGACAAACTGCCACGAAGCGCCGCGCCCGGACCGGCCGAAGAGCACGCTCCGATTCTCTCTCTTTCGGGTGAAGGTCTGCCCGCGCGAGCGCTCTAACCCTGAGCAAGCCGGTCGGGGGCGAGAGCCGTCGCTCCGTCTCCGCCGGCAGTAACCCTGGTTCGTGGAGGAGTTCATGATCGGATTTCATGCAATGATCCGTAAGGCACGCGTGTCCGTTCTCGCCGTCAGCACGCTGCCGGCGCTCGCCAGCGCGGTCGCTTGCAGCGAAAGCGCCGGAAGCGACGAGGACGTCGGCACGGTCGATCTCGAATACGGCTCGTACGACGTGACGAGCCACTACACGAGCCCGTCCACGGCGAAGGGCTGGATCATCGAGTGGAAAGTGCCGGAGCTCCTGAACCCGGACAGCGCGGTCCACGTG